>NZ_JBEXMX010000060.1:0-32859 GCF_040610755.1 Gordonia sp. NPDC003585
GGTCGAGCCGATCGGCCGCGTCGGCCACCCGGCCGGCGCGCAGGTCGGTCAGGGCGGCGTCGACCTGGGTGCGTGCCCAGCGGTGATGGGCGGCGACGAGGCATTCCTCGAGGTCGGGCTGCTCCCGAGTGCGCTCGCGAACGAAGTCGCGGACCGTGTCGGACAAGCGATAAGAAGTATGCTGCGCTCGCCCCTCGGAAATTCCCCGTCGCTGCGCTCGCCCTTCGAAACCTCCCCGTCGCTGCGCTCGCCCTTCGAAACCTCCCCGTCGCTGCGCTCGCCCCTCGGAAATTCCCCGTCGCTGCGCTCGCCCTTGCTGGTCCTCCGCAACCCGTAAAAGGCTGTGCGCCCGCAGGATCGCCACATTGTCCAGAGTCACCATCGGAAACGCGAGGGCGTCGGCGAGCCGGAACTCTCCCGGGAAGCGGGCGAGGGCGGCGAGTGCCAGACGCGCATCCGAGGCCAACAGTTCCCAACTGGAGGCGAGAACGTTGGTCAGTGAGCTGTGTCGCCCGTCGCCCCGGACGCTCAACACCGAAAGTGTCGATGCAAGACGATCGTTGAGATCGCCGAGCGTGAGATGTCGGAGCTGTGCAGCGGCCAACTCGAGTGCGAGAGGTGATCCGTCCAGGCGGCGGCACAACTCGTCGACTTCGTGAGCCGCGATGCTGTCCCTGCGTCCCGCCGCACGCACACGGTCTGAGAAGAGTTGTGCGGCATCAGCTTCGGATAGGGGTCCGACGTCGATGACGTGCTGGTCGACGAGGTCGAGCGGTACCCGGGTGGTGGCCAGAATCTGAAGATCATGGCGTCGCGCGAGTACCTCGGTGGCCAGCTCTGAGACAGAGTCGACGACCTGCTCGCATGCGTCGAGGACGATCACGACCCCGCGTGGTGCGCTCTGTGTCAGGAGTTGCCCGGGGCGTTGCATCGGTCCTGGCGTGCCGCCGGCGAGATCGGGAACTGTGGTCGGCCGTAGGGCGGCGGTCACCGCGGCCGTCACGTCCTCGACGCCGCGCGCCGTGGTCAGGTCCACGTAGATGTGCGGAACAGATTGCGCAGCAACGAATTCCGCAACCAGACGAGTCTTTCCGATACCGCCCTCGCCGAGTACACAGACGACGCCGGAGTCGGCGAGCGCGCGTCGCATGTCTGCCAGGATGTCGACGCGTGCGACAAAGCTGTTGCGGGGCGGCGCGGGCATCTGGGTTGCGAACCCTGGGTCGGCGGCGACGGGCGTCTGTGCGCGCAGAGCAGCCGCATGCGCTGCGACGGCTTCCGGCCCGGGGTCGGCGCCGAGTTCGTCGGCCAGGGCGGCACGCAGCCTCGCGAAGACGGTGAGCGCGCGGTTGGGATTGCCGGCCGCCACATGTGCGCGCATCTCCAACGCGGCGAGTTGCTCGTCGAGCGGCCCGCGCGCCTCACGATGCGCGGCGACCTCAGCGGCGACGCGGTTCGGCTCGGCGACGAGGCGGTGATTCCAGGATCGCTCCCGGAGAACACCGCGGCACCGGTCGGCGCGTATCGTCAGCCGGTCCCGTAGGTCGCCCGGAGGAAGTCCGGTGCCGGGTTGACCGCGCCAGAGGTCGAGGGCCCCGGTGGTATCGGCGTCCGTTCCATCGCGCGCGATGGCCTCGGCCGTGGCGAGGTCGGAGACCGGCGTCCCCTCGGTTCCGATCAAGCGATAACCGCCCGGAGTCGAGTCCACTCGTTCGGACCCGACGAGTGCGCGCAGACGCGAGATGAGCGTGTGCACCGCGCCGGTCGGTTGTTGCGGGGGAGCATCGGGCCATACGTCGGACACGATGGCCTCGATGCCGACGGGGTAGGGATGCGCAAGCACCAGTGAGGTGATCAAGGTGCGCAGACGGCGCGCGGTGACCGGGATGGCGTCGGCGTCGCCGGCGCACACCTCGGTCGGACCGAGCACCCCCACCAGCGCAGTCATCGTCACAGTGGAACACGTCTGATGTGGAGTGGCTCCTGGTCGGGAGCAAGCTCACAACCGCGGCGGAAACCAGTGCACCGCACACAGCGGCTGGCTGTGTGCGGTGCGCGGTGTTACTCGGTGACCCGCACGGGTCACCTATGCGTCAGTTCAGAGGTACTGCCCGCAGACCGGCCATGCGCCGGGTCCCTGGGTGGCGAGAACGTTCTCGGCCACGCGGATCTGCTCGGCGCGCGACGCGTTGGACGCGTTGCCCGAGCCGCCGTTGGCCTCCCAGGTGCTCTGAGTGAACTGCAGGCCACCGTAGTAGCCGTTGCCGGTGTTGATGCCCCAGTTGCCACCGCTCTCGCACTGGGCGACGGCGTCCCAGTTGTGGCTGTCGGCCGATGCGGTGCCGGCGATGAGGCCGAACGGGGCTGCGGTGAGCGCGCCGACGACGGCTGCGCGAGCGACGATCTTCGTCATGCTCATGGTCTTCGTTCCTCCTGTCTTCACCCAGGCGGGTGAGCGATATTCGGACCGAGGGCGACCATACGGATTGGTAACGGAAAGGTCACGCCGGGTCGGTGACCTGGGGCGTTTTCATAACGCTGGGATAACGCTGATAGGTTTCCCTGAAACTCCTGCGCATCGCGGCGTGTCGGCACATCGAAGGCCGGACGGAATGTGACGTCTTCGGATGACGAAGGTCACACCGAGAATGTGCGGTGCGTCACGTCAACGGATCGGGACGCACGGTCAGCGACGGTGGACCGTGATGCGACCACCGCGTCGGGGGGCGTAGGCGACGCCACGTGAGTGCCAGGCTTCGGGGCGTTCGGTGGTCGGCTCGAGGGTGAGCTCGCGCAGCACTGTGCGCAGTACGACGTCCATCTCCATCGTGGCGAATGCTGCACCGATGCAGCGTCGGGTGCCACCGCCGAACGGTAGCCAGGCCGCGGGCGGCGTGGTGCCCTCGAATCGGCCGGGATCGAACAGCTCCGGGTGTGCGAACTGCCGGCTGTCGTCGTGCAGCAGCGAGATCGCCACCAGCACGTTGTGACCGCGCGGGATGCGCCACGGGCCGAGGTCGAGCGTCTCGGCGACGACGCTGCGTCCGGCGAAGTCGATCACCGGGCGGCTGCGTTGCACCTCGTGGATCACCGCGTGCCGAAAATCGCTGCCGCCGCGGTCGACCTCGTCGACCAGATCGGTGAGAACCTGCGGATTGCGCGCGACGCGTTCGAAAGCCCATGCCAGGGTTGTCGCGGTGGTTTCGTGGCCGGCGGCCAGCAGCGTGATGAGTTCGTCGGCGATGTCGGAATCGCTCATCGGCGAGCCGTCGTCGTAGCGACTGCTGACCAGCAGTCCGAGGATGTCGTCGCGATCGTCGAGGTCGGGGTCCTGGCGGGCCTGCGTGATGAGCCCACCGACAGCCCGTTGATACTCCTGCCGATGCACACGGAGGCGGTGGTTGGGGTCGACGCGACGCAACGGCCGGGGGAGCGGGGGAACTGTCGCGCTGAGAGAACCGGCTGCGACGAGGGGCGGAATGATCCGCCGAAGATCGTCCAAATCCTTTCCCGCAGCGCCGAAAACAGCACGAAGGATGATGTTGAGGGTGATGTGCATCATCGGTTCCAGGGAGCGGAACCGTCGCCGTTGCGGCCAGGTGGCAATCTCGGCGAGCGTCTCCTCTTCGACGATGGACTCGTAGGTCTTGATGCGCTTGCCGTGCAACGGAGGTGTGAGTAACTTGCGGCGGCGGCGATGGTCGGTGCCCTCGAGTGAGAAGACCGAGCCGTCGCCGAGCACCCGTCCCAGGTTGGGGCTGACGTTGTGCACCTTGTCGCCGGCCGTGAACAGTTGCTTCGCGTGCGCCGGATCGGAGATCACCACGCAATCGCCGAAAATGGGCAGGTCGAGGACAAAGGCGTCGCCGAGGCGCCGGTGCCACCATCGCATCATCGCGTGGCGAGAGATGAGGAACCCGAGTCCCTGTGCCGCCCTGGGGAGCGGGACCCGGGGCGGTGCAACAGAATCCGTGGCTGGTGAGATGGTCGCGGTCGGTGACGGTTCGGCGGCCATCGGCTCGACTCCAATCCCACTGTGTCGACGATGCGCCAAGGGCAGCGGCGGGACAGTAGTGGTACGTATTTGTACCAACGACGGTACGCGGGTGTACCGGCTGCGAGCAAGGGCCTACTCTCGATGTATGTCCACCACCGAATCGACGATGCCGCGTTCGATGCGGGTGGCCGGCCTGGATCAAGAGGACTCCACCCGGGCACGGCTGCTGCGGGCGATGCTCACCTGTGTCGGCGAACGTGGTTATCGGGAGACCACGGTTGCCGACGTTGTGCGGGTGGCCCGGACCTCGCGTCGCTCGTTCTATCAGGAGTTCGGCGACAAGCAGGACTGCTTTGTGGAACTGCTACGGGTCACCAACAGCTCGATCGTGGATTACATTGCGGGGCAAGTTGATTCCTCTGCGCCTTGGCAGTCCCAGATTCGGCAGGCGGTGATTGCCTACGCGCGGGCCAATGACCAGCGGCGAGAACTGGCTCTCAGCTGGATACGTGAGCTGCCGGCCCTGGGGGCGTCGGCGCAGGCGATGAAGGCCGAAGCAATGGAAGCCTGGATCACGCTGTTCACCGATTTGACGTCGACCCCGGTCATGCGGAAGGCCGGGGTCACACCCATCTCACGGGAGATCGCAATCGTGATCTGGGGTGGAATCCGTGAATTGACCGCCAACGCGGTCGAAGCCGGGCAACCCATTGCGACGATCGTCGAACCGACGGTTACCGCCTGTGCCGCACTGATCGGGCTCGATAGAGACACGCCCTAGGGCATTTGGGAGACACGCCTTAACAGCAACGTCCCTGAGGAGACGAGTCCTGAGCCGCATATCGGGTGCGCCAGTACTCGCTTTCCGACATGGGTTGCTCGGCGGGATGCCGGCGCCGATGGTGGTCGAGGTAGCGCTGATAGTGACGATCGCCCATCAGGTCGCCGACATATCGGCCGATCGCGTTGATTCGTTCGCGGACGCCGGCAGCGGTCATCCCGAGGCTCCCGACGTGGAGTCTTCGTGGCGACGACGATTCGGTGGGTGCTCTTGTCGGGCCGCGTACTCGGCCCATTCCCGTTCGACGGCCTTCTCCGCGGGCGTCTCGATGAGCCCGCTGGGTCCGAAAATGTGCGACTGGACCGGCTCGTCCTCGGTGGTCGGTAGGCCGCCGGCACGAATGGCCTTGACACACAACAGGGCTCCGGTGACGGCGACGATGAGGACCAGCACGGCGAACACGATCGAGAGTGTGCCCTGGACGAAGGTGTTGCGGATGACGGCATCGATCTCGGCCGGTGTCTTGGCTGTCTTGAAGCTGTCCAGACCCTGGTTCTTCGCGTCGACAAACGCACGATGCTGGGACCAATAGCCGATCGACGGATTGTCGGAGAAGATCTTCTGCCACGAGGCCGTCATCGTGACGATGAGATCCCAGACGAGGGGTACCGCGGGTATCAAAGCCCATTTCAACAGGTTTCGCTTCACGATGACGACCGTCACCACGGTCAGCGCCACCGCCGCGAGAAGTTGGTTGGCGATGCCGAACAGCGGGAACAGTGTGTTGATGCCGCCGAGCGGGTCGGTGACGCCCATCAGCAGGATCGATCCCCAGCCGGCGACCACGAGGGCGGTACACAGCCACGCGCCCGGCCGCCACGACGGATCCTTGAACTTCTTGGCGCCGGGCAGGTTTCCGATGCCGTCGGACAGCATGAAACGGGCCACGCGTGTCCCGGCGTCGACCGTGGTCAGGATGAACAGTGCCTCGAACATGATCGCAAAGTGATACCAGAAGGCGCGCAACGACTCTCCGCCGATCGCCTCCTGCAGGGTATCGGCCATGCCCATGGCCAGGGTCGGGGCGCCACCGGTCTTGGACACGATCGAGGCCTCGCCGACCCCCTGCGCGGCCTGCTCGAAGTGCTCGGCGATGATCGGCTCGCCGGATATGCCGAGGCCGTTGACGTAATCGGCTGCACCCTGCGCGGTGCCGTCGGTCAGGGACTTGGGGGCGTTCATGCCGAAGTAGATGTGCTGATCGAGGATACACGCGGTGATCAGCGCCATGATGGCGACGAAGGATTCGGTGAGCATGCCGCCGTAGCCGATGATGCGCGCCTGTCCTTCCTTGGCGAGCAATTTGGGAGTGGTGCCGGAAGAGATGAGGGAGTGGAATCCGGACAGTGCTCCGCAGGCGATCGTGATGAACAGGAACGGGAAGAGCGCCCCGGAGAATGCCGGACCCTTTCCGTTCCAGGCGAACTCGCTCACCGCCGGTGCCTTCATCACAGGCTGGACGATGATGATGCCGATGGCGAGTAGTGCGATGGTGCCGACCTTCATGAAGGTGGACAGATAGTCGCGCGGGGCGAGCAGCAACCAGACCGGCAAGATGGCCGCGGCCACGCCGTAGATGATGATGCACCAGCTGAGCACCACCGGGGACAGGCTGAACCAGTCGTGGCCCCACGAGGATTCGCCGACGTAGCGACCGGCGACGATGGCCGCCAACAGCAGCACGACGCCGATCACCGAGATCTCCGTGACCCGGCCCGGTCGGAGGAATCTGAGGTAGACGCCCATGAAGAGGGCGATCGGGATGGTCATCGCGATCGAGAAGACGCCCCAAGGACTTTCGGCGAGAGCGTTGACCACCACCAGCGCGAGCACCGCGATGAGGATGATCATGATCACGAAGACCGCGACGATCGCCGCGATGCCGCCGACGGCGCCGAGTTCGTCGCGCGCCATCTGGCCGAGGCTGCGGCCCCGGCGTCGTACCGAGATCGACAGCACCAGGTAGTCCTGCACGCAGCCCGCCAGAACGGCGCCGATGATGATCCAGATGGTTCCCGGCAGGTAGCCCATCTGAGCCGCCAGGACCGGGCCGACGAGCGGACCGGCACCGGCGATCGCGGCAAAATGATGGCCGAACAGGACCCGACGGTCGGTCGGCATGTAGTCCTGGGCGTTGTCGAGGATCTCGGCCGGTGTCGCGTGGTCGTCGCGCGGCTTCACGATCTTCATCTCGATCAGGCGCGCGTAGAAGCGGTAGGCAACGACGTAGGTACACAGCGCGGCCACCACGAACCACACGGCGTTGACCGATTCACCGCGGACGAAGGCGACGATCGCCCAGGCGACGGCGCCGAGCAGTCCGATCACCGCGAAGAGGATCTTCTTCCCCGTCGTCATCGGGCTGCGGTCGATGATCGCGACGGGCGGTTGGTCGGGATCGGTGGTGACGTACTCGATGTCGGGGTGGTCCGGACGTTGTGCGGTGGCGGTCATCCGTTGGGCCCTTTCGTCGCTCTTGCGGTCGCGTCGAATGCCACTCCCGTGTGGCCTGCGTCACTCTACTCCCGGGGCTGGACGGGTCACGGCGGAGTTGACATTGCGCCTGATCGACGCAGTTCAGGATGGTGAGTTCGCCAGGAGCAGAGCGAAGATGGCGTCTCGAAGGGCGGGTTGCTCGGCGTCTGCGTACAACTCGACCAAGGCGGTCTCGGCGACCATGGCGACGGTCAGCGTGGCGATCGCACCCGGGTCGTCCCAGCCGAGGAGGCCGACGTCGGTGCGCATCTTCTCGGTCGCCGCCGCATTGCGTGCGGTCACCTCGTCGAGGAGGTCGGTGTCGGTGCGGGACTGGGCCAGGAACGCCTTGGTGGCGCGGGTGCGTCGGCAAGCGTCGAGGTACGCGATGATCCCGGCGCGCAGGCGCCCTTCGCCTGGTTGGCGACCGTCGATCGCGAGGGAAACAGCCGCGTCGATCGCGTCGTGATACTCGCGGTGCAGGGCGATCACATAGCTTCGACGATCGGGAAAGTGGTGGTAGAAGCTGCCTTTCGCCATGCCGGCAGCATCGACGACGGCATTCACGCTAAGGCCCTTGAGTCCGCGTTCGGTCGCGACCTCGGCTCCCGCACGCAGGAGCGCGCTACGACCCGGTTCGGCCGGACGGGGCAACGGTCACCTCCTGCAGAGAACACGACGTGTGATCGTCGGACAGACTCATCGTAGTCGGCGAGGCGACCGGCCGAGCGCGTGCTAGATTATGACCGACCGGTCGGTCATCGTGGCGGAGGGGAGTCAACTCGTGAAGATCATGCGTCGTGTCGCGGTCGGTGTGCTGGTCGGCGCATTGGCGTTGCTGGGAGTGCCGACCAGTCCGGACCCGGCGTCGGCAGCGCCGTCGCACAGCTACATCGGTGGACTTGCCGCAGCCCTGGCCCGGCCGAACAGTTCACCGCCCGGCGCCAACGACTGGCGATGCCGGCCCGACGCCGGGCACCCTGAACCCGTCGTCTTGTTGCACGGTTTGAGCAACGACACCGTCACCTGGGACACGATGGCGCCGGTGCTCGCCGCGGCGGGGTACTGCGTGTTCTCCACGACCTACGGCCGAGACTGGCTCGGCCCGGTCGGGGCCGTCACCACGGTTCAGGAGAGTGCACGTCAGATCGCCGCGTTCATCGATCGGGTGCGCTTGGCGACCGGTGCACGCCAGGTCGACCTCGTCGGACACTCGATGGGTGGGGCGATACCGTTCTACTACCTCAATCACCTCGGCGGCGTGCCACGCGTGAATGACTATGTGGCGCTTGGTGCGCCGCTGCACGGGTCGGACGTGAGCGGTGTGCAGACCGCCCTCGCGGCCGCGCTCGAGATACCCGACGTCGGGCCGCGCCTTGCGCGGCAGTGCGGGGGACCCTGTCAGCTCACGCCCGGATCGGGGTTCCTGCGGACCCTCAACCCGGACCCGCGAATCGCGCCGGACATCGATTTCACCATGATCGTCACGCGGTACGACGAGGTAGCGACCCCGTATCGCACCGGAATGCTGCGCGGTCGCAATGTCCGCAACGTGGTGCTGCAGGACGTCTGCCCGACCGATTTCACCGAGCACTATGAGATGACCGCCGATCCGGTCGCGGTCCGCATCGTGCTCGAGGCGCTCGGCGCGCGCACAGCAGACCGCGGATGCACCACGGTTCTGCCGTTCCTCGGCCCGCTGCCGCGCTGACACCTGATCGACCGGACAGTCCGACGGTGAATCCCGATCCCCCCGCCCGATGATCCGGCACAGTGAGGGGACGGACGAGGAGGCCACCATGGGTGAGGATTCGCAGACCACGTCAGCAACGGTCGACGCTGCGGTACGGGCCGAGGTCGACGGAGCACTGGGAGTGATCACGTTGGCCAGTGCGCGGCGCCGTAATCCTCTGTCGTCGGAGGTGATGCGCGAGGTCACCGAATCGCTGCGCGTGTTCGACGGCGACCCGGCGGTGCGGGTGGTTGTCATCCGAGCGCTCGGGCCCGCGTTCTCCGCCGGGCACGATCTCACCGAACTCGTCGGACGCAGTCTCGAGGAGGAACGGGCGATCTTCGACTGCTGCGTCGAGATGATGACAACCATCCATCGCATTCGGCAGCCAGTGATCGCCGAGGTTGCCGGCATGGCGTTCGCGGCCGGATGTCAGCTCGTCGCGACCTGCGATCTCGCCGTCGCCGGCCGCAGTGCTCGATTCAGTACGCCGGGAGTGAAGATCGGATTGTTCTGTTCGACCCCGATGGTGGCGCTGACCCGCGCCGTCGGGCGCAAACGTGCGATGCACATGCTGCTGACCGGCGACCTGATCGACGCGGACACCGCCGCCGACTGGGGACTGGTCGGCTCCGTCGTCGACGACGATGTTCTGGCTGGTTCGGTGCGTGAGCTGGCGACCCGCATCGCGGCGTCGAGCGCGTCGACGGTGGCCATCGGCAAACAGGCGTTCTATCGCCAGATCGAGATCGCCGAGGACGACGCGTACGAACTGATGTCGGCGACGATGGCCGAGAACGCGATGACATGCGATGCGCAGGAAGGTATCTCGGCCTTCCTGGGCAAGCGCGACCCGGTCTGGAAGGATTGCTGATTTCCGCAGCCACGCCACGTAGGACCGTCACATACCCCCAGGTCAGAGCGGTGGTCACCGAGTTCTTCGAGTCCACGCGGCCGGCACCCGCGACAACCGAAGCCGAATTGGAGAACGCGAGTGCTGCAGCACTCGCGTTCTCCAACTCAACTCGAGTTCTCGCAGGACCACGCGGGACGCAGAGTGTCAGGTGCGACTCCTCGGCAGGCTGCATTTACCCAGGTCAGAGCGCTGACCACCGAACTTCTTGGGTCAGTGGCTCTCCCGCAGATGCGCCAGACGCGCACGTGCGCGTTCAGCGAACGGGCGAGCACCGGTGTCGTCGGCAAGATGGGCGGCGGCTTCGAGATCGTCTGCGGCGCTGTCATTTCCGACGATCGCCCCGAGGCTCCCGCGATACAGGGAGGCCGGTCCGACGCACACGACGCCGGGCCACTGCACGATCAGGCCGTCGTTCCAGTCTTCGACGAACGGCGCGATCCGTGCCGCTATCCGCCGTGTCCGGTCGAGGTCTTCGCCGGTGCGCCAAGCCATGTACAGCGCGTCCACCAGGAGTGGCACGCGGACGACGACTCGCGGACCCGACCAACTTGCCGCATCCGCGGTGATCTCGGTCGCCACGGCGAGCGCGCGGTCGACGTCTCCGGCCTCCGCGGACCCGAGGGCGATGACGAGTGCGAAATCGTCGTCGACGCTCTCGGTGAGATCGTCGAATCGGGGCAGCATCTCGTGCAGCCTGCCGCGCAGCCACAAGGCGATCGACTCGCTGGTCGCGATGGAGGCCTCCGACAGCAGCTTGGCCTGGTCGCCCAGTGACTCAACGGATTCCGCATATTCGGTGGTGAGTTCGGAGCTTTGCTCGAAGTTCCCGCGCAGCAGGGCCAGCATCACCCGCCACCACAACTGCATGGTGGCGAGGTCGGTGTCGGGATGTGTGGCGATGACCCGGCTGACCTCGGTCGAGATTCGCCGGGCCATGCGAACATCGGCGGATTCCAGGGCGCACACGCGCTGCAGGTGCAGGGCCGTCGCTCTCCGGTGCACGTCGCCACCCGACGTCCGATACAACTCGTCGGCGATCTTGGCGCGGTCGGCTCGGTCGGCCGGAGTCCATCGACACAGGAACTCGGCCAGCAGCACGTCGTGCGCCGCCGACGATCCGGGCTCGCAGAGTTCTGCGGCAACTGCAAGGTGATCGCGCGCACCGGGCAGGCCGAGAACAGTCCGGCGGGCGGCCTCGCCCGCCTGCAGTCTCACGACGGTATCCGCGTCCAGGACATCGTCGTGACCGAGTGCCTCGGCGACCAGCGCCGGATTGCCCGAATGCATCATGCCGTACCCCGACCAATAGCCTGCGACCCCCCGGGGTGCCGCCAGCAACGCGGTCTCGGCGAGTGCGGGCCAGTCGCTGTCGATGCGACTGATCGTGGCGGCCTCTTCGAAAAAGCTCATGGCGGAATCGAAGTCGCCCAGCGCGATCGCCGATGATCCACCGAGTCGCAATGTTTCGACACGCGAGTGAGCGGTTCCCGGTTGGTCGCGGTCCGTGTCGAGAAGGGTGAGTGTTCGGCGGACCAGTTCGACGGCCTGGTGGTCGGCTCCCGAGCGGTGGGCGGCCCGCGCGGCTTCGACACCCGCTTCGACAGCGCGTGCGCGGGTCTGCGGATCATCCGCACCGGCGGCGAGATGTGTTGCAATCGAGGACAACTCGTGCGGGCGTCGAGCCAGCAGTGCGGCGGCAAGTCGTCGGTGGGTGCGCGCGAGATCGCCCGGTGAACAGTGGGAGACGACGGCCTCGGTGATCCGGCTGTGCGAAAGCGACAGTGCGGTATCGGGTTCGGTGCCCGCGAACCGTGCGTCGATCAGCGCGGCGCGGATCGGTGAGCCTGCGGCGTAACCCATGTCGCCCAGGATGTCATTGTCAAGGGCGCCGCCAGATACTGCGAGCAGCGTCGCCAGTGCGAGGGCCGCGGGATCGAGGTCGTCGAGCCGACGTCCGATCGCGTCGGGGATCAGGCGTGCCTCGCCGGAAGCCGATCCGGTGGCCATGGCATCGCACAGTGTCAGTGCGACAAGGGGATTGCCGAGGCTCTGCTCGACCAGCGGGCCGGGGGCGAGAGTGAGTCCGGTCTCGGAGAGCCGATGTGTCACGAGTTGGGTGAGGTCGGTGTCGTCGAGTGGGCCCAGCGCGATGTCCGACAGATCACCGTGTTTGGCGAGGGCATCGGCGATGAGCCGTGCGGCCGGGTTCGTCTTGTCGCGGGAGGTTGCCACGACGGTGACGGGCATCAATCGCATGCCGGCGAGCACCCGGCCGAGTGCCTGAGCCGAGTCGAGATCCATCCATTGCAGGTCGTCGATGCTCAGGACGACTCGACCGTGCGCGCAGAGGCGAGACCGGATGGCGTCGTCAGTCGCCGACACCAGGTCGGTTGCCGTGACGTCCACATTCTTTGCTGACGGGAAGACGCCGAACAGGTCGGTGAGTCCGCGCAGTGGCTCATCGGTGGCCGGGCGTCCGACGGTGCGGAGCACGGGCAGATCGGCCATGTCGAGTGCGGCGTCGACCAGCGACGACTTGCCGATTCCGGACGGGCCGGTGACCACGGCACCGGCGAGTCGCCCGGAGCCTCGTCGCAGCACCGCCCTCAGCACCTTGAGCTCGTTGTCGCGACCACGAATCATGGTGGTGCGCTGCTCCACCGGTTCCGGCACCTGGACAGGGCGGGTGACAACCGACGCCGGATCGAGCAACTCGGCTTCGACCGCGAGCGTGCGTGGATCGGGATCGAGCCCGAGATCGTCCGCGAGTCGGCCACGCAGGTCCCGGATCACCGCGAGACCGTCGGCGGGGCGTCCGATGTGCGCAAGCGCGGTCGCGAGGACACGCACCGCACCCTCGCGATAGGGCTGGTGGCGGAGGAGATCGCTGAGCAGCGTGACGGCTCGACGATGCTCACCCGTGGTCAGGAGGGTTTCTGCGGCACTCTCGGTCAGGTCGGCACGCATCTGTTCCAGACGGGTGATCTCCGGTGCCATCTCGGCGATGTCGGCGACCTCGCCCAGCGGCGGACCGCGCCAGAGATCGAGTGCACGACACAGTGTCTCGGCTGCGGCAGCCGGATCGGTGCGGGCCAGGCGCAGACCGTCGGTGCTCAGACGTTCCAGCACGTCGAGGTCGGTCCCGGACCCGTCACAGCGCAAGACGTAACCGGTTGTCACGGTGTCGATCCGGACCCCGTCGACAGCGGCGAGTGCTTTGCGTAGACGGGAGATGTAGCCCTGCAGGGTGACCGCAACGGAACGTGGCGGGCTGCCGCGCCAGAGGAGTTCGGCGAGATGGTCGGCGGAGCGGGGCACCCGTTCGGCGGTGAGGATGACCAGGAGTTCGACCAGCTTGCGCGGCCCGACATCGACGCTCTCACCGTCGGCCGCGGTCACCGTGAGCGGTCCGAGCACTCGGATCGGAATGGGCTCGACCTGCACAGACAGTGAATCTACCGGGTGCTCCAGCGACGCACCAGGCGAATACCAGGGCCGGCTCGGAAGGTGTTGGCATGACAACATCACTGCATCCCCAGCATCCCACCACCCCCGACACCATGTCCGGCCCACACGGCCGCAGTTCCGACACCCACGCGCCGGGCCTGCGCGTTGGCCGTCCCGATTGGCCGGTCATCCGGCGCCTCAGCGCTGTCTCGTTGATCCTCGGCGGCGCGCTGTGCGTGGCGGGCGGCACTCTGCATCCGATCGTCGACGGCAAGGGTCATTCGGTCGAGGCACTGCAAGGCGCGACGGCGCCATGGGCACAGATACTGCTCGCCGTCGGCACCATTCTTGTGCTCCTGGGCATGCCCGGCATGTACGTGTGGCTACGCCCCCGGATCGGCATCGCCGGTTTCGTCGGGATCGTGCTCTACTTCGTGGGCAATGTCGTCACGTCGACGGCGCACCTGGCCGTCGAGATCTTCGTGGCCTACCCGTTTGCCAACGACCCGACGACCGCGCACCTCATCGCCGACGACGACTCGATGCTCGGTACGCCGGAATTCATCGGGATCAACGCCTTTGGCGCGGTGGTGATGCTCGTCGGCCTGGCCCTGCTGGGATCGAGCCTCATCCGCAACCGAGCCGTCCCGATCTGGATTGGCGTGCTCATCACGATCGGCATGGTCGGGTTCCTGCTGCCACTGCCGGCCGTCGCCGGGATCTCCGGATTCTTCTGGGAGGCACCCCGCGGAATCGGAGTAGCGGCCATCGGCGTGCTGATGCTCCGCGCAGCTTCGGCAGCCCGAGCCGACCGCACCTGACACCAACGTGAAACGACAAGGGGCGCCACTAGATCCGTGGCGCCCCTTGTCGATGTGGTGTCGTCAGCCGGCAGAGGTGGCAGCGGCGAACCGGGCGATGTGTGCGTCGGCAGTGCCGAATTCGTACTCGATCGCGGTCAGACGCTTGAAGTAGTGACCGATCGCGAGTTCCTCGGTCATACCCATGCCGCCGTGCAGCTGCACCGCGTTCTGACCGATGAACCGTGCCGCGCGGCTGATCGTCGCCTTGGCCGCGGACACCGCCGCTGCACGCTCGGCGGCCGGTGCGTCCAGCGACAGAATCGCGAAGTACTGCGCGGCGACCGACTGTTCGAGTTCCAGGTGCATGTCGACCATGCGGTGCTGCAGCGCCTGGAAGCTGCCGATCGGGACGCCGAACTGCTGGCGCTGCTTGGCATATTCGACGGTGTCGGTGAAGACCTTGCGCATCAGGCCCACGGCCTCGGACACCACCGCAGCGGTCGCCTCGTCCCAGGCACGTTCGAGCAGATCGATGGCACCCTCGGCGATCAGGGCGTCGGCAGGCAGGCGGACGTCGGTGAACACGAGGTCGGCGGCGAGCCGATCGTCGATGGTGCGCACCGGGTGTGACGTGATACCTGCCGGCGCGCCGTCGCCGAGTTCGACGAGGAACAGCGAGACGCCGGCCGGGTCGTCGGGTTCGCCCGCGGTGCGGGCACTGACGATCAGATAGTCGGCCAGCGGAGCCGAGGTGACGACGGCCTTGGCACCGTTCAGAACCCATTCGTCACCGTCGCGTTCGGCGCTGGTGGCGATACGGGACAGTTTGCCACCGGACGAATCCTCCAGCGCGGCAAGTGCACTCACGGCTTCGCCGGATGCGATCCGTTCGGCGGCGGCCAGCGCCGGTGCGGCTGTCGTTGCGTGCAGCAGGCGTGCGCCGAGCACCACCGAGTCGACGAACGGTTCGACGACGAGCGCGTGGCCGAGGGCCTCGGTCACCACCATCAGTTCCTCGGGCCCGCCGTCGTCGCCGCCCACCGCTTCGGGTAAGCAGGCGCCCACGACGCCGAGTTCTTCGACGAGTGCTCGCCAGATCTCTGGCTGCCAGCCGGCGCCGACCTTGACCGCTTCGCGGCTGGCCTGCAGGTCGTAGCGGGCGTCCAGGAATTTGTTCAGCCCATCGGAGAGAAGTTGTTGCTCCGGGGTCAGTGTGAAATCCATCAGTCTCGTCTTCTCTAGAGTCCCAGTGCGGCCTTGGCCAGGATGTTGCGCTGAATTTCGTTGCTGCCGGCGTAGATCGAGCCGGCGCGGTCGTTGAAGTAGTGCAGCGGGGCCACGGCCTGCCACGGCTCGCCACTGACGTAACCGTCGGTCGGCGGGGTGTACTGGGCGATCGGCCCGCCCGGCTTCGCGGCATGCGGCTGGAACGCGCGCCCGTGCGGGCCGGCGGCCTCCAGGGCGAGGGTGGTGATCTCCTGGCTCAGTTCGGTACCCAGGATCTTGAGCATCGATGCGATCGAGCCGGGGTCCTTGCCCGACGTCATCGCCGCCAGCGCCCGGTACTCGAGGATCTCGAGGATCTTGGCGCGGACCTTCAGATCGGCGAGCTTGTGGGCGAACGCCGGGTACTCCGACAGCGGGCCGCCGTCGGGCGCGACGACACCGGCCGCGTCGGTGCCGATGTTGTCGGCCATGACCTGCAGGGCAGGTGCGGCCGCACCGCCGCCACGCTCGAAGACGAGGAGGTACTTGGCGACGGTCCAGCCGTCGTCGATGGTGCCGAGTACGTTCTTTTTGGGCACCCGCACACCGTCGAAGAACACCTGCGCCTGGACCTGCTCGCCGGAGGCGAACACCAGCGGTTGCACCTCGATGCCGGGATCGTTCATATCGATCAGCACGAAGGTGATGCCCTGCTGCTTACGCTCGAGTCGCGAGGTGCGGACGAGGCAGAAGATCCAGTTGGCCTCCGAGGCGTGAGTGGTCCAGATCTTGCTGCCGGTGACCACCAGGTCGTCGCCGTCACTGACCGCCGCCATCGAGAGCGACGCGAGGTCGGAGCCTGCCTCCGGTTCGGAGTATCCCTGACAGAAGAACACGCTGCCATCGAGGATGCCGGGCAGGAAGAAATCCTTCTGCTCCTGGGTGCCGAAGGCCATGATGGCGTGCGACACCATGCGAATTCCCATGGGCGACAAGGCGGGAGCGCCGGCCAGGATCGACTCGCGGCTGAAGATGTAGTGCTGGGTCAGCGACCAGTCGCAGCCCCCGTACTCCACCGGCCAGGCCGGGGCGGCCCAGCCGCGTTCGTGCAGGATTGCCTGCCAGGTCATCGATGCTTCGTGATCGGAGTAAACGCTCGTCCGTAATGTGCCTGCGGCGCGCAGGTCGGGGGTCAGCTTCTCGTCGAGAAACGCGCGGACCTCATCGCGAAACGCGGCGTCGGCCGGGGACCAGTTCATGTCCATGAGCGGGCGAAACCTATCTGTAAACGGGTGTGATCAGATTCTGTATCTGAGAATCTACCGAATGACCCAGGACCGGCGAAGTCCTGGGTGTGATCGGCGTCGATCGGGGTCACATCACGATGGTGCCGGTGCTGCCTCGGGTGTGGGGCCGGAATCGTCGGGCCCGTCGGATTTCGCAACCGCGACGGATTCCGCCTCGCCGGGCGAATCACCGTCCGGTGCATCACCGTCGGCATCGGGTTCGGTGTCCTTCTTGCCGCTTGCCGACGAGGAGAGCAGCACGTCGGCCCATTTGGTCGCCGGGTCGATGTCGATGAGCAGCGCCTTCGCCATGAGGGTAAGCGGGACGGCGAGGATGGCGCCGAGTGGTCCGATCACCCACGCCCAGAACATCAGTGACACAAAGGTGAGAGTGGTCGACAGACCGACGGCGTCGCCGACGAATTTCGGTTGGATCACCGACTGGATGATCACGTTGATTGCGCTGTACACCACGATGACCCAGAGCATCTTGTCCCAACCGCCGTCGAGCAGTGCGAGCAGCGCAGGTGGGATGACCCCGATGACGAAACCGATGTTGGGGATGTAGTTGGTGATGAACGAGAGCAGACCCCACAGAACCGGTAACGGGACCGACATCAGGGCGAGCGCACCGGTGTCGAGAACGGCGACGATGAGTCCGAAGACCGTGGTCACCACCAGATAACTCCGGGTTCCCCGCGAGAACGACGAGAACGCGGAGGCGATGTCGGGCCGGGTGCGGTTCAGTTCGGCCATCTTGTCGTCATAGCCGACCGCGTCGGCGGACATGAACAGCAACAGGGCGAGCACCAACACGAGCGCGCTGGTCACGTTGAGGGTGCTGGACAGAAGGTCGCCGACCACCGAGACCACCTTGCTCGAATCGGTGTTGGAGAGCATCTGGTGGACCTTGTCCTGGCTGACCCCGTGATCGGTCAGGAAGCTCTGGAACTGTTTGATCAGGTCGTCGAACTTGGCGCTGTAGGTAGGCAGGATCGTCGCCAGACGCGCCAGCGAGAAGGCCAGCGACGCGAACAGCGTGATGAGGATGCCGTACACCAGCAGCACCGTCACCAGGAACGACGCCCACCGTGGCCAGCCCTTGCGCCGTAACCACACCGGGACCGGCTGTACCGCCACCGTCAGCATCAGCGCGAGGAAGATGGGGCCGACAAGTCCCGACACCGCCTTGATGCCGCCGATCGCGACCACCATGCCGGCGATGGTGAGCAGAACGATCGTGCCGCGCGGCAGCGTCCACGACGGCGGGTCGAGACGTTGGGACTCGGGTGAGCGCGCCGATACCGGTGCCGCGGATGCCGACTTCTCCGACTTGTGCCTCGCCACCATCTGCCTCCATGAGCTCGCCCGTTCCCCGATCGGGGAACCGCCGGGAACAAGTGTTCATCATGGGGGTGGTGCGGCGCATCGCGACACGGGCATTCCATCCGTTTCAGATGAACGGTCGGCTCGAGCCCGCGGACGTCGAAGCCTCTGCCTCCGCTGGCTAGGTGCGAGCCAGCGGCCTAGCCACACCCAGTGTCGAATCGGGTCAGCTGGGTGCTACAGCACACAGACTCTCCAACAGGACACAGAGTGTCGGTAGCACTGCCTTGAGCCAACCGCGGCAGGCTCTATTCCCCCAGTTCAGGAGGCCGAAGGCGGTACTCATCGAGTCAGCGACCCACCCGCCGCCTGCGTCGGCGATCGTGGAAGCGGGAAGAGGGCAGGACCGGCGGCCAGGATCGGGCCCCTGACGGTGGTCCTCCGGGTATATCCCGGAAGCGGACGCTGACGGGCCCGATCTCAGTCACCGGCTGTCGGTCGTCGCGTTCCGCCGAAGGCGACGCCAGGCACGTGCGCCCACAAAAGTAGGGGAAGAAAACTCGTCCCCTACCCTTGGAGTCCTCCCCCAGAAAATTCGCGCGGACGACTACGAACCCCGGGGAAGAAGTTCTTCCCCTAACTTTCGTGGGCACGGCACTATCGTATTTGCCCAGTTCAGCGCTGTGGTCACCGAACTCTTCGGATCAGCGGACCGCCCGCCGCCTGCGTCGGCGATCGCGGGTGCGGGAAGAGCCAAGCCGTCCAGAACGGTCCTCCTGAGGTGCCACCAAGGGAGGATTGCCCTCGGAGACACCTCACGGCGACCGTTTCGGTCGCCAACTCCCGGGGCGACCCGGTCATACCGCGGGGAGCGCACTGCCCACCCCGTCGGATATCTGTACGCCCCAGCCCGACCACGTGCACTGTGCATCTGACTGGGCTCCCAGGTACAGATTTCCTCAGGTCAGGAGGCCGAAGGCAGTGCTCGCGACAAGGTAGACGGCACAGACGATTTCGGGCTTGTCCGACGCGAGCCAGATCACCAGCAGACCGATGAGCTGGACGACCGGCACACCGATCTTCGGATCAGTGACCCGACCACTTCGGCGGCCGCTTCATCACGAAGGCGGTGATGCCTTCGATGGTGTCGCTGCTGCTGATGAGGGTGTCGAGAACGGTGGTGCTCGCACCGACTGCGGCGATCGTGTCGGCGATGGCCGACGTCTCCTCCATGGTCTCCAGCGATGCCCGCACCGACACCGGTGAGCCGGCGAGGATCTCCTCGGCGACGCCGCGCGCGGTTTCGAGTACCTTGCCGCTCGGCGCGATTCGGCTCACCAGGCCGGCCGCGGCCGCCTCGCTCGCCGACAGCCGACGTCCGGTGAGGATCATGTCGCGGGCCAGTGCGGGCCCGACCGCGCGTGGGAGCCGAACCAGTCCACCGGCCGCCGCCGCGAGTCCGACGCGCACCTCGGGCAACCCGAACGTCGCGTCCTCGTCGGCCACGATGATGTGGCAGGCGAGTGCGATCTCGCATCCACCGCCGAGGGCGAAGCCGTTGACCGCCGCGATCACCGGTTTGGGCAGGCTGGGACGGGAGGTGAGACCCGCGAAGCCGTTCTTCGGTACCGAGAACACCGCACCGCTCGCGGTGGCCGCCAGATCGTTGCCCGCGGAAAAAGCCTTGTCGCCCTTGCCGGTCAGGATGGCCACCCAGAGTTCGGGGTCGGCGAAGTAGGCGTCGAACACCGAGTCGAGTTCGGCATTCGCGGCCGGATGCAGCGCGTTGCGTGCCTCAGGCCGGTTGATCGTCACCTCGAGGAGGTGGCCATCACGTCGAATCTCGATGTGCTCGTAGGAATCCCGAAATCCGGGCGTGGTCGGCGGGTGGAGTCGCCGCAGCGACTCGGCGCTTGCGTACACGCGGTTGCCATCCGTCGTCGACCGCACCACCACCGGCATACCGATCGGATCACGCGCATCGAGGATGTCGAGCAACTCGGTGTCGTCGGGATCGGTGTTCGCCACGAACCGCGGGCCGGGCGCATCGGTCGTCTCGTCGTCCAGTCTGCCGATCTCGATTGCGGTGCGCCGACCGCCCTTGTGATGGATCACGGTGAAGGTTTCGACCGTCGCGGCACCGTCGGCGTCGTCGCACCGTGCGACACGTGGCGCGGAGTCCAGGCGCTCCTGGATCGCCGTGCTGTCGTCGGTGCGCCACGTGGCCGGAGTGGTGGAGTAGATGCCGACAGCGTGTTTGCTGAGGATGCCGCCGTTGGCGACGACGACGCCGTAGTCGCCCGGTGCGCGCCGCACGCGTCCGACGATCTCGGCGATCGCGTGCATCGAATAGTTGTTGCCCGGGCCGCCGAAGTAGGGGAGTCCGCCGGTGACGGTCAGGCCGCGCGGATCGTCGGCCCGCAGGCCGAAGGCGTCGCAGATGTTGAACACGGCGATCGGAAAGCAGCTGTAGATGTCGAGGTGTGCCGCGTCGTCGAGCGTGATTCCGGCGACGTCGAGAGCGTGATCGAGCGCCGCGGCGGCGGCCGGTGCGACGCTCAGATCGGGCCGCGCCATGAGTGTCTGCTCCCGCAGTTCGGCATGTCCGTGCAAGAACACCCAACGAGCCGGATCGATGCCGGCTGCGCGCGCGGCGGCCACCGACATGACGATGACCGCGGCCGCCTGATTGACCTGGTCGCGGGCGACGAGGAGTCGGGTGAAGGGTTCGGCGACCTTGCGGTTGGACTCGTCGACCGTCACGAGTTCGTCGGCCGTCTGCTCGGTCGGCCGTGCTGCGAACGGGTTGGCCGCGGCCACCCGCGTCATCGGCGCGAACAGAGCGCCCATCTCCTGCGCGTAGGCCTCTCGGTTGAGCCCGGTGCGATGTCGGCGAGCGTTCTCCAGGAGCGCGTACTGATTGACCGGGGCGGTCATTCCGTGGCGTGCCTCGGTGAGGCTGGTCATGCCCCGAATGCCGAAGCCACGGTCCTCGAGTTGCCCACCGACCTGCTCGGTGAAATTCGGACGGTCGGACTCGGGACGTGTCATCAGGTCGCGCACGGTCGACATCACCTCGGAACCGAAGAGCACCGCGCCCGACGAGCGGCCCCCGGCGATCTCTGCCGCCAGTTCGGTGACCAGCGCCTGCGGTGTCTGACCTCCGGTGACCGACTGGATGGCACGCCGGGGATCGATCCCGACGCGTCCGGCCACCGCCCGGGGCATGTTGTCTGGCCGTCCGAGCGGCGACCTGGACAGGGGACTCGAGATCTCGAACGACCGGACGGCGACCACCGTGTCGACGGCCTGCGTGATCGCGACACTGTCGGCGTTGGTGTCGGCGATCGCGACGTTCACCGCACGCGACGCGAGGTCGGCCTCGCCCAGCGCCTCGTAACCGGGGTCCGTCAGCCGCTCGGCAGCCTGCCCGACCCCGACGATGACCGGGGTGTGCGGGTCCAGGGAATCGAGCTCCGGGGACTCGAGGTCGGGGGAGTTGGGGTTGGGGGGATTCGGCGCGGCAGTGATCGCCATGGGTTGCCTTCCTGCGTCGAACGGCGACACCCGGCGACGATGACAGTCGGCATCGGCACAGTGTCGAATGCTGTTCCCTACGTTCTACCTGGTGTCGGGGATCGCGACGACATCCACCCGCCCGTCAGGAGGCCCGGTTGCGATCAGTCCGGTTGCAAACGTGGCTGCGCCTTGGCTGCCGGTAGAAACTGACCGGCGACCTGACAGCAGCCGAAAGGACACCCGGTGACCGCGACCGTCCCCAACTCCGAGCAATCCGTCGACCCGCAAACTCGCGCCGGCCATTCCGACGCGGAACTCGACGCGATCTTTGGGCCGATCTTCGCCCGGATTGCCGACGGCGCGGTGCAGCGCGAGGACGATCGTGCGCTCGCCTACACCGAGGCCGGCTGGCTGCGCGAGGCCAAGTTCGGTGCGCTACGGGTGCCCACGGAGTTCGGCGGGTACGGTGCGTCCGTCCGGCAGCTGTTCCGGCTGCTCATCGACCTGGCGGCGGCGGAATCCAATCTGCCGCAGGCGCTTCGAGTGCACTGGTCCTTTGTCGAGGACCAGCTGCTCGCCGAGGCCGGCGACGAACGCGAGCAGTGGCTGCGGGCCGTGGCCGACGGCAAGCTGGTGGGCAATGCCATCACCGAACCGGGAATCGGCGCGATCGACCGCTACCAGACCGCCCTCACCCCCGACGGTGCGCGCTGGAAGCTCAGCGGCACAAAGTATTACAGCACCGGGAGCCTGTACTCCGACTACATTCTGGTGGCTGCGGACAAGGATGGCGAGCGGGTGTCGGTCCTTGTCGACGCGAATGCCGAGGGCGTGACCCAGCACGACGACTGGGACGGCTTCGGTCAGCGTCTGACGGCAAGTGGCACTACCGAGTTCAATGCCGTTGCAGTGTCCGATGATCGGGTTCTGGGGCCGGGCTACGGTGGGGCGGGTCGCACCTATGCGACGTCGTACCTGCAGCTCGTCCAGCTCGCGGTGCTCGCCGGCATCGCGCAGCGCGCCACCGACGACGTCGCCGAGTGGGTGCGCAACCGCACCAGAACCTTCACCCACGCTCCGGCGGATCTGCCTCGTGAGGATCCGCTCGTCCAGCAGGTGATCGGACGCGCGGCAGGCGCTGCCTACGCGGCCCGCACCCTGGTGCTCGACATCGCCGGCCAACTCGACGTGCTGCTGGACGCGGGCGGCGAGGACACCGCGCTTCTCGATCGGGTGGAGTTCGACGTCGCGCGGGCGCAGAGTGTCGTCATTCCGCTTGTTCTCGACGCGGTGACCCAGCTGTTCGAGGTCGGTGGCGCATCGATCACCTCAGAGCGGCTGCGATTCGACCGGCACTGGCGCAATGCGCGCACCATCTCTGCGCACAACCCGTTGATCTACAAGCTGCAGTCGGTCGGCGACCACGTCCTCAACGGCTCCGACCTCCCGTACGCCTGGAGCGCCGGCAAGCGGTGAGCGCAAGCATTCTTGGTGGCACCCGCGCTGGTCAGGTCAGCCACTCCCGCGTGTAGACGTCCTGCCACCGGACGGTCACATTGCGACGAGCGTGCGCGCTGAGCTCGTCTCCGATGGTGTCGGCCAAGACGCCGTCGACCACGTCGCGTACCTCGTCGGACAACGTCGGCAAATCGTCCCCGTAGCGGGCGATCAGTCCGATCCGGACCCCGGTCACCGCGACGCCTTCGCCATCGACCGACGCGAACACCACCAGTCGACCGAGCGCACGTCGAACACGGATCGCGATGAGCTGCTTGACAACTCGGTCGCTCACCGCGATGGCCGCGTCGTCGGTGGCAAGAGTGCGTGCAGGTCGCAGGGTCCGGCCGAGTCCGGAGGAGATGGACGCGATCAGACGAGCGATGTCGCTCTGTGGTTCGTCGATCTGACGGCCGGCCTCGACGAGCCAGGCGTCGGTGTCGTCGTTGTCGGCGTCGACATAGATGTCACTGCTCATCGTGTCCTCCCTTCGGATCGTCGGTGTTTGCATGGTTGATCGTGCCGGGCGATCCGCGCGGTGGTTTCCATGGAGCAAGCCGCGTGGACAGGAACTTGCGACTCCTCTGCAAATGCCCGCGGACCGAACCGTTGCTGAGTTGCAGCACCTTGGCAATCTCGGTGGTGCTGAGTCCCTCGACCTCGCGAAGCCACCAGGCCGCGCGGGACGTGGCCGGCAGGTTGGGCAACTCGGCGCGGAGTGCCTCGATCAGAGTCAACCGCTCGACTTCGTCGGCGGGCAGTGGTTCGGTCGCGGCCAGATCGACGAACTGCTCGTCGTCGGTGGGGACTTCGTGTCGGCGTCGACGATGGTCCACCGTCTTGCGGTGCGCGATACCGAACATCCAGGTCCGGAACGAACTGCGAAACTCGAAGTCCGGTAGCCCTTTCCATGCTGCAAGCAGGGTCTCCTGCGCCAGATCCTCGGCCAGTTGTGGATCACTGACCATGCGACGCAGATACCGGAGCAGGCCGGGCGACATCCGCGTCACCAGGATGCCGAACGCCTCGGAATCGCCGACGGACGCTGCGCCGGCAAGTTCGTCGTCGCTCATGTCCGACAGAATCAGCACTTCGGTGTGATCTAGATCACGCGAATTTGGTCGTGCGCTTTTCGTCTTCACTACGACTGACTTTATACAAGCGCAAAACGTCGAACGAAGGGGTTGAGGTGTCCGACCGCTCAGCACACGTCGAGGCAACTGCCACCGATGGCACCGACGAGGGATCCGCCGCCACACCGACCCCATCGGGGGAGAAGGGCGCGGGCAAGGGGCTCGCACTTGCCCGTCGTGACGAGGCCGCTGCCGGTGACCGGGGAAGAACCTCGATCGCCGACACGGTGGTCGCCAAGATCGCTGGCATCGCGACCCGCGAGATCGATGGCGTCCACGATGTCGGTGGCGCCACCGAACGGGTGGTGGGGAAGGTGCGCGATGTGCTCCC
The DNA here is from genome assembly GCF_040610755.1 of Gordonia sp. NPDC003585. Lineage (NCBI taxonomy): Bacteria > Bacillati > Actinomycetota > Actinomycetes > Mycobacteriales > Gordoniaceae > Gordonia > Gordonia sp. NPDC003585. Next base: position 24,510 of record NZ_JBEXMX010000060.1, read on the forward strand.
AGGAACGTCGGTGAGCACAACGCAGGGCATCAACGTCGAGGTGGGGGAAAGGCAAGCCGCCGTCGATGTCTCGATCGTCGCCGACTACGGCGTCGCCATCCATCGACTCGCCGCCGCGATCCGGCGCAACGTCATCAGTGCCATCGAGCAGATGACGGGCCTGGAGGTCACCGAGGTGAACGTCACCGTCCACGACATCAGTTTCGGTGACGACGACAGTGGTTCGGAAACACCCCGAGTCCAGTGATCACCGACGAGACCGATGCGGCGGCGGGTTCCGCGGCGCAGCGCGTCGCGGACGCGGTGCGCGACGTGCCGGGCGTGACCGGGCTGCACGCCGGGCTCTTCGGTGAGGTCGCCACCTACCTGCCCGGCGGTCGGGTCAGCGGGGTGGCGCTCGGTGACGACTCCGGTGAGGTACACATCGTGGTCGACATCGACCACGACCTTCGGACGGTCGCGGCCGCCGCCCGCGCGGCCGGTGAACAGATCGTCGGATATCCGCTGAACGTCACCGTCGAAGACATCTCCACCCCGGATAACTCCACTCCAGACAACTCCACTCCAGACAACTCCATGGACGATGCGGGCAACAGTCTGTCCGCAGCACCAGAGGCGCGAAGGTGAAAGTCGATGATCAACAACGCAACATTGGGCTTGTTCGCAGGTCTGCTCCTCGCCATTGCCGCCACCACGGGCGGCTTCGGCGGCTTTGTGCTCGCGGTGCTTCTCGGGGCGGTCGGGCTGACGCTGGGACTGCAGCGCGACGGCGTGGTCGATCTCGGAGCGCTCCTGCGGAGCCGCAACCGTGGCTGAATCGGTGACCGTCGAGCGGTGCGTCGACGACGTGAATCCCGCGTCGGATGCCTTGACGGCGCCGGCCGTGGACGATCCCCGTGGCGCACTCGTCATCGCGAACCGGGTGGGCGAGAAGATCGCGGTGCGAGCGGCTCTCGCGGTCGACGGGGTGATCGAATACCAGGGGGTGGTCGGGTCGCTGCTGTCCGGCAGCGGCCCGGGACGGGCGATTGTCGGCGCCGATTACCCGCATGCGCGGGTCGACGACATGTCGGAGTCGGCGCCTCGGGTGTCGGTGACGGTGGCGCTGAGGTGGCCGTGCGCGATCACCGACGTGTGTGTCGAGGTTCGCGCGCACGTCGCGGACGAGTTGGCCCGGCTCACCGGGATTCGACCGTCGCGCGTGGATGTGACGGTGGCGCAGATCGTCTCGCGAGAGTCTTCCAGCCAGAACAAATCCGGGTTCGTCGACCTTCCGTCGCCACCTGACGACCCCGACGACACCCAGGGGCACGCAGATGACCAGTGACACAGGGGTTTCACCGACCCCGAGCCACCCCAAACCTGCCGTTGCCAAGACGGCAGACATCGGTGCGGGCAAGGTCTTCGTGCCCGCCGCGACACCGGGCGCGGCGATGGTCGGACTGTTCGCCGGAATCGCGCTCATCGGACTCGCGGTGGTTGCGGTCCGAGATCTGCTCGTCTATCTCGGTTGGCTCGACGGCGCGGGGTGGCTGCACAGCGCGGCGCAATGGCTTGCCGACATCGAATGGTGGGAGTGGATGTGGCCGGCCGCGATCGCGCTCGTGGTCGTCGGTCTGTGGATGCTGTGGGTCGCGGTCAAACCGCGTCGGCGTACACACATATCGCTGGTCGGATACGAGGTTCTGTGGACTCGGCGCGGCGATGTCGCGCGTCGGTGCAGCGCGGTGGTCGGTGATCTTCCGGGTGTCGAGAACGCCACGACGGTGGTTGGACGGCGTCGCGCCAAGGTCACGGTCACCACACACGGCAACACTGTCGATCGGGCCGAGATCGCGCGCGTCGTCGACGCAGTGCTCGACGGGGTGGAGCCGCATATGACATCAAAGGTGCGGCTCGTCCGCCGTGGAGGTGAGGACGCATGAATCGCATACCTGCTGTGTGGCATCGCATCACGGTCGGCATCGTCGGCCTGGCTTGCCTGGCGGTCGGGGTCGGTGCGATCTGTTGGCGCACCGGTGTGGAACCGGTTGCCGGATGGATCGAAGAGATCGATCCGGGCGCACCACTCTCGTTCAGCGAGACGAACGCCTGGCCGTGGGTGCTGGTGGCAATCGCAGTGATCGCCGTCGTGTGGGGATGGCGTCTGGTCACCTCGATGATCCGGCCCGGAAAGGTCGACGATCTGATTCTCGACGGCAGCGGCAGCAGCGGAAGCCTTGTCGTCGCGCCCAAACTCATCGCGTCCGCGGTGGCCGACGATCTCGCAAGGCACCCGATGTTCGACACGGTGACGGTTCGTGCGACAGATGACCGGTCGCGCAAGATGATCCGACTGGTCGTCAGCGCACGTCCGACGCGCTCCTACGACGAAATCGCGGGGGTGGTCGGCGACGCCGTCGAGGACATCCGGGCCGCAGTGGACGGGTCGGACCTCCATGTGCAGGCGCTTGTGCATTTGGAGCAGCCGCGGCACTGAGCATCAATGGGATAGCGTGACGCGCATGCAGCGACTGGCATTCGCCGATGCGATGTCGTATTGGATCTCGGCGGCCATCCCGAATGATCAGTTCCTGGTGTATTGCTTTGCCGAGACCGGACTTTCGATGACCGCCCTCGCCGACCAACTGTACGCGCGGGCGTCGCGGATTCCGGACCTCAATCTGTGCATCATGGACCTGCCGGGCACGGTCGACCGTCCGTACTGGATCGCTGCGACGGCCGACCGAACACAGATCCGGGTGCACGAGCAGGTCCGGACGTGGCCCGAATGTCTCGCGCGCCTCGGCGAACTGATCGCCGACCAGGTGACGGCCACGGATGCGCCATGGCGACTGCATCTGTTCGGTCCGCTCGTTGGTGTCCCGCGTTCGGATTCGGCCGGTGTGGTCGTGGTGCTACAGATCGCACACGCGCTCGGCGACGGCCGGGTGACCTCGCAGATCGCTCGACAGTTGCTCGCGTCACCGGCCGATCATGATGCTCGAATGAGCCAGACCGGGTCGTCGGGCGGCGAAGTGCGCAGGATCGGAGCGTCGGTCCTGGGTCTCGCGCGGATACCCATGCAGGTCACCGAAATGTTCTGGCGAGGCATGCACGCCTACCGATTGGCGTCGGACGAGCCATCCGTCATCGGAGGCGGCGGCTTTGTCCCGACCGCACTCAACCGTCCATCCGGCGCGGATCGCAGCATGCGAGTGATCGTGGTCGACCGGGAAAAGCTCACGGGGCCAAGAGACTCAATTGGCGCAGCACCATTGAGCGTCACGGTGGCGGCACTCACCGCGATCTCCGTGGCGTTGCCGGCGTACCTGGGTGAATCCGAGGGCGCTCTCGGCGTCGAACTCACGGTTGGCGGTTCTGGAGATGCGCACGCGCGAAACAATTTTCGGAACGTCGGGATCGACTTGCGTGTCGACGTAGGCGATGTCGCCGAGCGGTCCCGGCTTATTGCCGATGCGGTGGCCGCGGCCAGGCGGGCGAGTATGACTCCGGCGCGTGCCGCGGCGCGCCGAGCGTCGGAATCGACACCGGCAGCGCTGACACATTGGGGCGTCAGGCAATTCGACATCACCAGACCGCCCGCGTCGGTCACCGGAGTCACCGTGGTGTCATCGGTTGATCGTGGCCCCGACGACCTGATCCTCGGACATGGCCGGGTGCTGTTCAGCACCGGATTCCCCGCGCTGTCGCCGGCCCAGGGACTCACGCACGGCGTGCACGGACTCGGTGACGCGGTGGCGATCTCGGTCACCACCTCACCCGAGGTGATGCCCGACGTCGATCGCTACGTCGGGTTGCTCACCGCTGCGATCGGTGCAGTCGGGCGGGGTGCGGTTCGCGACCACCGGTGAGGCAGCATTGTTGTCTCACCAGGGCTTATACCTGCGTTCCTCGCACCAGCCATCGGGAGGGGTCGGCGCGCATTTCAGGAGCGCGGGTACCCGTTCCGGTCGCTGGGTGGGCTGTCGCCGTTGCCGGTGCCGCCGGACCCGCCGGGAGTTCCCGAACCCTTTGTGCGGGTGAGGCGTTTGGGCAGGCGGTCGGCGAGGCCGCCGAGCGGCGCGACTGTTTGGTTGAGCAGGTCGACGGTGTCGCCGAGCTCGTGGACGGTTTCCTGCATGGCGAGCAGGGTGGGTGCGAGCTGACCTATCACCTCGGTGAGTTCGGTGATCCGATCCAGCGGGCCGCCGGGTGCGATCGCCCGCTCCACGGCTCCGCCTTCGCCGACGAGCTGGTCGAGCAGGCCGCCGTCGTCGGCGAGCCGGTCGAGAACGCCGCCCGGTGCGGTCACCTTCTCCAGCACACCGTCGGGGGCTGTCAGCTTGTCGACGATCCCACCCTCGGAGGTCAGTCGTTCAAGGATGCCCTCGTTCTCGGTGAACTGATCGACCACACCGCCTTGGCGGGTGAGCCGATCCAGCGGCCCGTCCTTGGCGGTGAGCCGGACCAGGATGCCGCCGTCCTCGGCCATCTGATCCAGCAGCCCCCCGGTTTCGGTCAGCTTCTCGAGCAGGCCATCTTTGGCGGTCAGACGATCGATCACCCCGTTGGGATTGAGTAGACGCTCGAGCGGTCCACCGGTGGCCAGGATTCGTCCGAAGGGACGGTCGGGGCCGAGGAGTTCGGCCAGCTGACTCAACAGCGCAAGCGGCGTCCGAGCACTCCCCAGCTCGTCGCCCTCCATGCCGATCGCTTGGCTGACCTCGTGCTGCACGCTGTTCGCGGTGATGCGGGCGATGGTCACCGCGGATTCGGCTGCGGTGAGCACCACGCCCGTGATCGCGAAACCCAGACGGAACGGCACTTCGACGACTGCACGCCCGGCGTCGGGGGCAGCGCGGACCGGAGTGTTGTCCGGCTGGTTCGGGTTCATGAACCCGACCCTAGTGGCTTGCGATGGTCATCTGCGAGTACTTGGGGTGTCAGCGGTCTGTCGTCAGCTCTCTGTGGTCAACCATCTGCGGCCGCCTTGGCCCGGGCCTTCGCGGCCTTCTTGAAGTCACGGACCTTTTGCAGCGACTCTGGGTCGGTCACATCGGCCACCGACCGATAGCCCTTCTTGCCGTAATCGCCGACGACCTTGGTCCACCCCGGTGGAGCGACGCCGAGCTGCTTGGCCAGCAACGCGGTGAAGATCTTCGCCTTCTGTTCGCCGAATCCAGGCAGTGCGTTGACGCGTGCCAGCAGGTCGGCGCCGGTTTTCGCCTCGGTCCAGATCCGGGACGTGTCGCCGTCGTACTCGTCGACGACGACGCGCGCGAGCGCCTGGACACGTCCGGCCATCGACCGTCCGTAGCGGTGGATTGCCGGCGGGGTGGCGCACAGGTCGGCGAACGCCTCGGGGTCGGCGTCGGCGATCGCGACCGGATCCATGGTGCCGAACCGCTCCCGGATCTTCGCGGGACCAGCGAAGGCTCGTTCCATCGGAAACTGCTGGTCCAGCAACATTCCGGTCAGCAGCGCGAACGGATCGCTCGACAGCAGTTCGTCGGACTTCTCGTCCTGGGCAATCTGCAATTTGGCCATGCTTCGAGTCTGGCAGAACCGCGTGTATCGCGGCAGGGCGCATCGCCGACGCCAACCGGGTCGTCTGCCCCAATTCGCCGTGGATGGCCGATCGCCCTTCTAGACTGACCGCATGATCAACGGGGTGGAGAAGATGCGCGGTGGGCGACGAAAGTCGGCTGTGGCGGTGGTGATCGGGCTTTTCGTCGCCCTGACCTCGACGATCGGGGTCGGTTCGGCGAGTGCGATCCCGGAATACACCGAGCCCAATTTCGTCACGACACTGAAGTGCGGTAGCGCGAACCCCTGGCCGCTGGGCCCGCTGCCGGTGCGCGTCGACGTGTACAACCAGATCCGGTTCCCGGCAGACGGTCTGCCTGGTCCTGCGATCTCGCTCATCGGCTACAGCCTCACCCGTCCGCAAGCGTTGGAGTACACGGCCGTGGTCAAGGTGACCTGGCGAAACCTGCAGTCCGGTCGCACGGGTTCGGTGACGGTGCCCGGCCGCGCACCGTCGGTGCGGTGGCAAGCAGATCTTCACCCCGGTTCGGGTCCGGTGGCGTTCACGATCCACCAGACGATCGGTGCGATGGCCTTTGTTCCGATGGTCAACCCCAAGAAGTCCACCTGCAGCGGTCGCGCCACCGCCTGAGGTTGTGCCGACGCGGAGTCACGTCGCCGAAACGCGCGGCCCCGATCTCCGGTTTGTTCGCACCGCGTATGGGTAGCCTGGGTTTGTTGCGCCCCTCCGGTCGTGGAGAGGCCCGGACTGCGAACGGCGAGGTCGACGCCATGTCTGAATCTCATCAGCGCGAGGTTGCCGAACAGCGCACGGCAAAGGTCATCGGGGTCAGCGTCGCCGCGGCCGTCGGTGGCTTCCTGTTCGGCTTCGACAGTTCCGTCGTCAACGGAGCGGTCGATTCCATCGAGGACACCTTCGGCCTGAACAGCTTCTTCACCGGCTTCGCGGTTGCTGTCGCGTTGCTCGGATGTGCAGTCGGCGCGTGGTTCGCGGGACGGCTTGCCGACGTGTGGGGACGCAAACGTGTAATGCTGCTCGGCGCAGTCCTTTTCGTGATCTCCGCGATCGGTACCTGCTTCACCGTGACGGTGTGGGATCTGCTCCTGTGGCGCGTGATGGGCGGTATCGGTATCGGTATCGCGTCCGTGATCGCGCCCGCTTACATCTCGGAAATCGCGCCCGCGCGTTTCCGCGGAGCCCTGGCATCCATGCAGCAGCTTGCCATCACTCTCGGCATCTTCGCGGCGTTGTTGTCCGACGCCCTGCTGGCCGACGCTGCGGGCTCGGCCTCCAACGAGTTGTGGTTCGGGCTCGAGGCGTGGCGGTGGATGTTCCTCGTCGGCGTGATCCCGGCGCTGGTGTACGGCTTACTGGCACTGACGATTCCGGAGTCGCCGCGCTACCTCGTCGGTCGCAACCGCGACGAGGAGGCCGCGCGGATCCTGCAGGAGGTGACCGGTGAACCGCATCCGCTCGAACGGGTCAAGCAGATCAAACTGACCGTTCGGCGGGAGTCGAAGGCCTCGATCACCGACATCCGCGGCCATTCCTTCGGACTTCACCCACTGGTGTGGATCGGCATCTGGTTGGCCATCTTCCAGCAGTTCGTCGGCATCAACGCGATCTTCTACTATTCGACCACGCTGTGGCAGTCCGTGGGATTCAGCGAAAGCGCATCCTTCCAGACCTCGGTCATCACCGCGATCATCAACGTCGCGATGACCTTTGTGGCGATCCTGTTCGTCGACCGCATCGGACGCAAGAAACTCCTGCTCGCCGGATCGGTGGGCATGTTCGTCGGGCTGCTGATGGCCTGTATCGCGTTCACGCAGGCCACCTACAAGCAATCGGGCAGCGTCGGTGACGTGATGTGCGAGGCCGGCAACACCACCAAAGAGTGTCTGACCCTTGACGATCCGTGGGGCATCGTTGCACTCATCGGAGCCAACCTGTTCGTCGTGTTCTTCGCCGCGACGTGGGGCCCGGTGATGTGGGTGATGCTCGGCGAGATGTTCCCCAACCGCATTCGCGGCGTTGCCCTTGGTGTCTGCACCGCGGTCAACTGGATCGCCAACTTCACCATCTCCATGCTGTTCCCGCCGGCATCGGAGCACCTGGGATTGGGCGTGGTATACGGATTCTTCGCCTTCTGTTCGGCCGCGTCGTTTTTCTTCGTGTTGCGCAGGGTTCAGGAGACCAAGGGGATGGAACTCGAAGAGATGGACGGTGTCGCCGACCGGCTGTCGGCGGCCGTGCCTCGTCCCGCCACCTGATCGGCTAGTCGCGCGAAAGCTTGTCGAGACCGCTCACCAGCAACGCTTGCGCCGCGAAATAGGTTGCCAGAACCCAGACTTCGGCGGCCGTGCGCACGCGCTGATCCGTGATCAGGTGACGACGATTGAGGATCGTCAGATCCGACGCCAGGAACAACCACCCGCCGATACGCATGCGTGGTTGCGGATTCTTGACATCGGCAGCCAACGCCGACATCAACGCCAAGCTTTGACCATAGGGCCCGAGGACGGTCAACAGGCGCGGCCGATGAACTGCCATGACCACCGCCGACTCGGTCAGGATGGCCAGCCGAGGCGCCAGCAGGCGTGCCGTGGGTCGCGCCCCGGCGCGGAGCATCGCCGCGGCATAGCTCAACTGTGCTGCCCCGAAAACGCTTGCGCCCCAGCGCAGATATCGGTCCTTGGCATCCTGGTCGGTCTCGAACTCCTCGAGCAGCATCAGACGGTCGCCCGCCGCCGACGCCGCCACGATCGCGGTGAGCAGCGCGGTGTCCAGGGGTGTGCGGCGTCGATACCCGGCGGCGAC
>NZ_JBEXMX010000061.1:0-32852 GCF_040610755.1 Gordonia sp. NPDC003585
CGAATTTTCTCGCGGACGACTCAACAAGCAGGGGCAGAAAGTAGGGGAAGAACCTTCCCCTACTTTCAGTGGTCCGGTGGCTCGCTGACGTGGCCTGTTCGCCTGCCCTTCGAGGTATCCCTCGGCTGGTGCCTCGGGCACCTCAGAGAGCGGTGGGGTGGTGGACGCTTATGTGCAGGTCAGAGCGCTAGTCACCGAACTCGTCGAATCAGGCAGGCAGAAACCGTTTGGCGAGTGCCGGAGCCAGCCAGGGTTTGCCACCCCAGGCGAAGGCCCGGCCCGTCACGCCCGCCCACATCGGTGAGCAACGACCGTAGCCGGCCAACAGCGCCGTGGTTGGCTCGACGCTGATGTGGACGTCGGTGGGCCGGGGGTCGGGCGGGTTGATCTCCAGATTTCCCGCGGTGAACTCGTAGATGAAGGATTCGTCGGAGCCGCGCAGGTGGATGTCGTAGGTGGCGAAGTGGCCGGCGCAGGCCGAAGCGTTCACCCAGCTCGGCAAGATCTGGTGTCGTCCGCGGGCGATCATCGCCGCCACCTCCGGGTCCACCGGCCATGGCGCGCGGACCGTGCGGGCGATGTCGTGTCCGTGCACCACGAACTCGCCGATGAGGATGCCCAGCGCCGCGTCGGCCCGGATCATCCGATCGCCGTCGAAGTGCATCTTGGGTACCTGCGCACCGAAGTGGGCGACCGCGTCGAGAAGCTCGTCGAGGTCGTCGAGCAGGGTTGCGACCAGGATCGGAATGTCGCGGCTGGTGAGGTTCGCGATCTGTTTCGCGTTGAAATCGGGCACGTCAGCGGCGTGGAACGACCAGTCGCCTACACCGCGGGCCAGGGCGAGGTAGCGGGCCGGTGCGGTCGAGACGTGTCCGACGCAATCGGCCACCGTCCAGCCGGGGGTTGCCGAGAGTCGGGCTTCGGGATCGGTGACCGAACTGACGAGTGCGGCGAACTGGGCTGCCGTCGCACGGGCAGCGTCGATGTAATCGAATCTCGAGTACATCTGCGTCATCGGTGGGTCCCCCACATGGGGGACGAGATTACTCCCGGAGGCCGGGGTGTGCGAGGCATCGAATCCGGGTCGTCACCAAACTGAGTTGATCCGTGATCAGATGCGCTGTGGCAGTACAGGTCAGGGATTCTTCGCGCCGACGATCGCCGCACGGACGGCTTCCTGGCACGCCGTGCCATCGGGTGCGCCGACCCCGATGTGGAGACTGCCCGGCTGAGCATCCGCGCCGAAACCGGTGACCGAGAAGCCGTCGTCGGACGTCGGACCCAGCTGCTGCATCGAGGCACGGGCGAGCGGCACCGACAGCGCACTGGTACCGCGTTGTGCGCCCGACACCACGACGATCAGGTGTGTCGGATGCAGAACCACCAGCGTCTGGTGCTCGGAATCGGGATCGACGGCGTTGGCTCGCCGCCCGAACAGCTTGCCGAAAAACGTCGTCGACGGCGGATTGATGCTCCGGGTGATCCAGGCCGGCAGATCGTCGGTGATCTGCAACTGATGTGACTCGGCGTGCTCGCGAAGAGCGGTCGCCATGCCGGGAGCCAGGTCGGTCAGGTCGGCGTGTGTGGTGGTGCGCTGGTATGCCGCTGCCATGGCCCCAGCGTAGATGCCTACCGCGCGAGGAGTCTGCGACGACGAGTCGCAGCGGGTGCCCCGAGTGCCCCGGACTCCAGATCGGCGATCAGCGCGGCGACGGTCTCGGCGGAGTCGGTCTTGTTGGTCCCGATGAAGCCCGACGGTCCGCGTTTGATCCAGCCGGTTACATACATGCCGGTCAGCGGGTCGTCGCCGTCGTACACGCGTCCCGAGCGATGGCTGATGGTTCCGGTCGATTCGTCGAACGGCAGGCCCGGAACGGGCCGCCCACGGTAACCCACCGAGGTCAGCACCAGGCTGGTGTCGACAGTGATCGTCGCGCCGGTCGGCTCGACACCTCCGTCTGCGGTGGCCCGATTGCGGCCGAGGACGACGCCGGTGGCCACGCCCTTCGACGAGGTGATGACCTCGAGCGGCGAGGAGAAGAAGGCCAGCCGGATATGTCGTTCGGCGGGTAGGCCACGATCGGCGATCTCGCGCAACAGGTTCAGCTTCGCCGTGTCGGTCGCGTCGCGTGGGATCTGGGGGTCGAGGTGGTCGAGGTCAGCGGGGTCGACGGCCACCGGGACGCCGGAGTCGACGAGTCCGACCAGTTCGGGCAGCGTGAACGCCGCATGTTCGGGGCCGCGTCGACCCGCGACGATCACTTCCTGCACCTGCGAGGTCCGCAGTGCACGCAGGGCCCGACGCGAAATCGTGGTGTGCGCCAGTGCGTCGGGGTCCGACACCAGGATGCGGGCGACATCCAGTGCCACGTTCCCGTTGCCGATGACGAGAGCGCTCTCGCCATCCAGGTCCAGACATTTCCCGTCGCTTCGCTCGCCCCGGTCGAGGTCGGCGAAATCGGGATGGTCGTTGTACCAGCCGACAAACGACGTCGCGCTGGCAACGCCGGGCGCGTCGATGCCGGGGATGTCGAGACGCTTGTCGGTGGGTGCGCCGCCGGCCCAGATGACCGCATGATGCCGTGCGCGCAGCTCGTCGAGCGTGATGTCGCGTCCGACCTGCGTGTTCAGCAGGATGTCGAGCCGGGGGTTGGCCGCGACGTCGTCGAAGAGCCGCATCACCGTGCGGGTGGCCAGGTGATCGGGTGCGACGCCGTATCGAGCCAGGCCGAACGGTTTGTCGAGGCGCTCGTAGATGGTGACCGAGATGCTGGGGTGGCGCAGCAGTTCGTCGGCGGCGTACATGGCCGACGGTCCCGATCCGACGATCCCGACCGTGACATCGCCGTCGACGGCGATCCGACGCGGCTGGTCGATGGGGGCTAGGGGTAACCGCATCGCAGGATCGACGGGGAACCGTGCGCCGACGTCCATCGGATCGGCGTAGGCGGCTGCGTTGATGTCGGCGAACCGCTCCTGGCCTTCCGGCAGGCGGTGGCCGGGAACGATCGCGCCGACCGGGCACGCGCTTACGCAGGCGCCGCAGTCGACACACGTCGACGGGTCGATGTAGAGCATCTCGGCAATGCCGAAATCGGGCTCTTCGGGTGTGGGGTGAATGCAGTTGACCGGGCATGCGTAGACGCACGAGGCGTCACCGCAGCACGCCTGCGTTACGACATGAGGCATGAGTTTGCTTGCTGGGTAGGCGGATTGGTCGAATCAGGCTGCGGTGTAGATGGGTTCGCTGCGGAACCGCGACGACCGGCCGTCGATTCCCAGCACGCGCCAGACCAACCGGGAGATCGGGTTCATCAGGCCGCATTGTTCGGCCAGCATCCGCACGTCGCCGAAGACGTTGCGGCGCACACGCTTGGACTCTCCGGAACGCCAGAAGATGTCCTTCATCACCTCGCGGGGCACGTCGAACTCCTTGGCGAAGGAGCGCGGCGGAACCATGATGGCGCCGAGCAGGATTCGCATCGTGAGGGGGAACATCAACGACAGCGCGAACCGCTGGATGCGGCCCTTACCCGGAACGGTGGCGCGCAAGTGGTTGTGCGCGAACGAGATGTGCCGGGCCTCCTCGGCGACGTGTAGCTGCATCACCGCTGCCATTGCCGGGTGCAGGTTCGAGCGGGTGCGCAGGAAGTCCTTCTGCAAGTGGTCGATCGGCTCCTCGCCACCGAGGACGCCGAAGAAGAAAATGCTCGGGAACGTCGTCGACGCCAGGGGGACCAGCGGCGAGATCAGCCGGTAGCCGACCTTGGCGCCGGGAACGTCCATGCCGATGCGGTTGACCAGTTCCTGAAACATCAGGGTGTGGTTGCACTCTTCCTTGGACTCGTGCGTCGTGTAGCGGAATCGCTTGTCGCCGTTGGAGAGTTTGAAGCTGTACTGCATGAGACCGCGGATCAGGATGGACTCGAACTGCAGTCCCACCTTGGCCACGTTGGCCTGGCGCCACATGCCGATCTTGATCTGCTTGTCCTGCGGCAGGTTCTGGTACCAGGGGTGGCGACCGATGGGGTCCACGTCGTAGGAGAGGATCCACCGCGGATCGTTCTCGACGACCGCCATGTGCGGTGCGTCCCAGTCGATGTCGAGGTATGGATCGAAATTGCGGTGCACCGACGCGGACGACAGGTCGTCGAGGACCTGGGCGTAGTCATCTGCAGCGATGGACTTGTCATGTTCGGGCACGTAACGCACGGCGGCGTCGGTCATCGTCCTCGCCTCTCTCGTCGTCGACGCGACCGAGAGTCGCGTCAGGTGTGTTGGTTGCGAAACTATGTCCAGCGGGGCTATTTGTCAACATTCAATGTCACATTCGCTGATGGCACGGGGTGTCATCGGGGTATCCCGACGCGGCGATGGACGATGATGGTCTCCATGGAGCATGTCCTGCTGGTGGTCCTTGCTGTGCTCGCGATCGCGGCCGTGCACGAACTGGCCCCTCGAGTGCACGTCGCACCCGCGCTGGTGCTGGTCGTATTCGGCGCCGTGATCGGGGTGATGCCCGGCGTGCCCGAGGTCGAGATCGATCCCGAATGGATCCTCGTCGGTGTGCTGCCGCCACTGCTCTACGCTGCGGCCGTCTCGATGCCGACCATGGATTTCCGACGGGACTTCGGGACCATCAGCGCGCTCTCGGTGGTGCTCGTCGTGATCAGTTCCGTTGCGCTCGGGTTCTTCTTCTACTGGCTGATTCCCGGCATCGGTCTCGCCGCGGGTATCGCGCTCGGCGCGATCGTGAGTCCGACCGACGCCGTGGCCACCGCGATCGCGAAACGCATGGGCGCGCCGTCGCGGGTGACGGCGGTGCTGGAAGGCGAGAGCATGCTCAACGACGCCACCGCCCTGGTGCTGCTGCGCTCGGCGATGGCGGCGATCTCGATGAGTGTGTCGTTCGGCGGCGTCGTCCTCGGTTTCGCGTGGGCGGTGGTGGGCGCGGTGATCATCGGCAGCGTCGTCGGGGTGCTCAATCTGCTTGTGCGATCGCGGGTCTCGGATGCGACGGTGAACACCGCGATCTCCTTCACCGCGCCCTACCTGGCGTATCTGCCGGCCGAGCACTTCGAGGCGTCGGGCCTGGTCGCCGCGGTCACCGCCGGCCTGATCACCGGTGCCGGCGCGGCGCGCTACCTGACGCCGCAGCACCGGCTCTCCGACACCCAGAACTGGCACACCGTCGAGCTGATCCTGGAAGGCGGGGTGTTTCTGCTGATGGGTCTGGAGTTGTTCGCGCTGATCCAAGACGTGGAGAGGCACCACGAAGGGGTGATGCGCGCGGTGTGGATCGGACTGGCCGCGCTGGCGGTGACGCTGCTCATCCGAGCGTTGTATGTCACACCGCTGGCCTGGCTGCTGAATCGGGCGGCGAAACGCGGGTTGGCGGTGCGCCCATACCTGGAGACGATGAACGACAACATCACCTCACATGCGAAGACGCAGCGATTGTCGGCGCAGTCGGCGTCGGGTGCCACGTCGTCGGGCAAGCGACGACGCCAGAAGGTCGACCGCCGGCTACGACGCGCACTGTCCGGTCGAAAAGGGGCGGGCGAACCAGCTGACGTATCGCAGCTCGGACCCGAGACCGCGCGGCTCTACAGTTTGCGCATTCGTCGCCAGATCGCGGACATCGACTACTACCTCGCCGCTCCGTTGGGCCCCAAGGAGGGCACGCTCGTCGTGTGGGCGGGAATGCGCGGCGTCGTGACGGTGGCGGCGGCACAGACGCTGGACCCGGACACGCACTACCGCTCGCTGCTGGTGCTCATCGCCTTTGTGGTGGCTGCGGCGTCGCTTCTGTTGCAGTCGGGCACCCTACCGTGGCTGATCAGGAAGCTCGGGGTCGCCGACAAGCCCGAGGAACTCGCCGCCGAGCACGACCGCCTGCGCGCCGACCTGAACAAGACCGCGCAACGTGTGATGACCGAATCCGATGCGGTGCAACGATTCCCGTGGCTGCGCGCCCGGATCGAGCAGATGGAACGGGAATCCGACGAGGACGAGGACGCCACCGGCAGCGCTCTGGACTACCGCGCGAGTTTCGAGAAGACCCGACGCGCGATCATCGAAGCCCAACGCCGCACCCTGCTCGCGTTGCGCAAACAGGGCACCTACTCGTCGGCCCTTCTCACCCGCGAACTCAAGCAACTCGATGCCGAGGAGATCAGTCTCGACATGCGGACGGAGGATTGACTGGCCGCCGACAGCCGGAAATCACGGGTGGCCAGAAACCGCTGGTGTACATCGGGTTTCTAACTGAACACACGATTAATGGCATCGCGACGCGTCGCGATCACAAAGACCTCACAAATGAGGTCCATGTCGCAGCCCTGCTCCGACGATCCAGGTCGTTGGCTGACGGTCGTGAGCCCGGAAGACTGGTGGCACGCGCGCTTTCCCCTAGATTTTGCGGTCGGGTCGCTGGCGTTTCTCCCCAATTCGGGGGTTGGCAACCGAACTCGCCGAGTCAGCGACCCACCCGCCACCTGCGGCGGCGACCCTGGAGGTGGGAAGAGCGACGCCGTCCGAAGCGTCCCAAGAAAGTAGGGGAAGAAACTCGTCCCCTATTCTTGGAGCCCTCCCCGCGAATTTTCTCGCGGGCGACTCAACAAGCAGGGGCAGAAAGTAGGGGAAGAACCTTCCCCTACTTTCAGTGGTCCGGTGGCTCGCTGACGTGGCCTGTTCGCCTGCCCTTCGAGGCATCCCTCGGCTGGCGTCTCGGGCACCTCGGAGAGCGGTGGGGTGGTGGACGCTTATGCGCAGGTCAGAGCCCTGTTCGCCTAACTCGTCGAGTCAGCGATTGCTGCCGTAGGGCAGCAGCGCCATTTCTCGTGCGTTGCGAATCGCGGTGGCCACCTGGCGTTGCTCCTGGGGTGACAATCCGGTGACTCGTCGGCTGCGGATCTTGCCTCGATCGGAGAGGAAGGTGCGCAGCAGGGAGACGTTCTTGTAGTCCACCGGGTTGCGACCGTCCACCTTGATTCCCTGTGCGGTCAGTTGATTACGCGCCTTGCGGGCGGGTTCGGCCGCGCGTCGGCGAGAGGGTTTGGGCATCGATGGCTCCTGAGATCGGCTGTTACCAGCTGGATTTGTGGATTCCGGGCAGCTCGCCGCGGTGGGCCAGTTCACGGAACCGGACCCGTGAGACCCCGGCCTTCCCGATGTATCCGCGGGGGCGGCCGTCGATGGCGTCGCGGTTGCGCAATCGGGTGGGGCTGGCGTTGCGGGGGAGTGCCTGCAGTTCGCTCTGCGCACGACGACGGTCGGCGGCGGGCAACGATATGTCGGCGATGGTGCGTTTGAGGGCAGCGCGACGCTCCGCGTGGCGGGCGACGATCACCTTGCGCTGCTCGTTGCGAATCACCTTGGACTTCTTGGCCATCAGCGTTCCTCCCGGAATTCCACGTGGCGACGGACAACGGGGTCGTATTTCTTCAACGTCATGCGGTCGGGATCGTTGCGCCGATTCTTGCGCGTCACATAGGTGTATCCCGTTCCGGCAGTTGACTTCAGCTTGACGATGGGGCGAATCTCGCTTCCGCGCGCGGCCATCAGATCTTCTCCCCGCGGGCGCGAATACCGGCCACCACGGACTCGATGCCCTGGCGGTCGATGGTGCGCAACCCTTTGGTGCTGACGCGCAAGGTGATGTAGCGGTTCTCGCTCGGCAGGTAGAACCGCCGACGTTGGATGTTGGGGTTCCAGCGACGA
This sequence comes from Gordonia sp. NPDC003585, assembly GCF_040610755.1. Taxonomy (NCBI): domain Bacteria; kingdom Bacillati; phylum Actinomycetota; class Actinomycetes; order Mycobacteriales; family Gordoniaceae; genus Gordonia; species Gordonia sp. NPDC003585. Next base: position 7,723 of record NZ_JBEXMX010000061.1, read on the forward strand.
CGAGTTCGCCTGTGCGAGTGCGAGACCCGATTACCGAAGCCGGGTGAGCGGCCGGTGACCTGGCAGTGTGCGGACACGAGCACTCCTTTTTGTTGGCAATGATTTCCAATTACTGTCAGGACACGGTAGCGTGGTCGACGTGCAAATGGAAATTGTTCCCAATAGCCGGACGCCGGTGATCCTGGTTTCCGGGCTCGACCGTGACGGCGTTGCCCGCGTGAGCGACTCGCTTGCGACGCCAGGAACGACGCTGATCCACCACGACCTGCGATCGCTGAACTCCGGCGCAGTCATTCGAACGGTGCGCTCGGTGGACCCCGACGGCACCGACCGTCAACAGTCCACTCTCGTGCAACTCGAGCACGGATGTGCGTCGTGCACGCTGCGCTTCGACCTCCTGCCGCTGCTTCGTCAGCTGCATTGGCGCACCAGCGTGAATCGCATTGTCCTGGAACTCGACTCCACCCTGGAACCCGAGGTGATCAGCGAGGCCATCGACACCGTGATGATCACGGACATGCCCGGTTTCGTCGACGGGCCGGCCGGCCTGGATGTCGACATCCACGCGACGGTGGTCTGTGTCGCAGAGGCCGATTGGCTCGACGCGGCGACCGGCGACATCACGCTGGGCGAAGCGGGCCTGCTGAATCGCGAACCATCGATCGGCGACGACGTCCCGGAATCGGAGATGATTTCGGTCGAGTACGACGACGATCGGACGCTCGCGCAGGTGGCCGTGGGTCAGGTCGCGTTCGCCGATGCCCTCGTGGTGTCCGCCGCCGATCCGGCTGTGCGCGACAACTGGGCATCGGCACGTTTGATGGCCGTCCTCACGAGGTTGGCGCCCAAGGCGCCTATCATTCTGGAACTCCCGCAACGGCCGATGTCGTCGTCGCATGCGACAAGCCTGCTGCAGGCCATACAGCCGGGTGCTCGCCGCGGTCGGGTGAGCGGTCCGCACAGTCCGCTCCTCGTCGGCGAACCGCCGCTGGATTCCGAGTGTGGTGTGCAGATCGTCGAGTTCCATTCCGATCGGCCCTTCCATCCCGAACGACTGCACGAAGCGCTCGACGCCCTGCTCGACGGTGTGGTGTGTTCGCGGGCGCGGGTGTGGTTGGCGACGCGGCCCGACCACATGTTCTGGCTCGAATCCGCCGGTGGCGCCCTGCGGGTCAGCGAGGCGGGCCGGTGGCTGGTCGCGACGCCGGTCGACGAACTGGCCGGCGTCGACGCCCAGTGGCGCGCGATGGCGGCGCTGCGCTGGGACGACACCCATGGAGACCGGCACTCGTCGATGGTCGCGCTCGTCCACCGGGCCGACCCGATCGAGATACAGGAAGCGCTCCGCGACGCCTGCCTGACCGACGCCGAGATGGCTGAGGGGCCGCAGGCTTGGCTCAGTTATTCCGACCCGTTCGGTGTCGTCCACAACGACCCCTGCGAACCCGATGAACGCGATGCCGACGAGTCGACGAGCATCGCCCGAGAGGACCGACGATGAAGAAGGGTGTTCACCCGGAATACCACCCGGTGGTCTTCCGCGACGCCAACACCGGCGACGAATTCCTGACCCGATCGACCGCGACCTCGTCGTCGACCGTGGAGTGGAGCGATGGTGAGACCTACCCACTCATCGTGGTGGAGATCTCATCGAAGTCGCATCCGTTCTGGACCGGCAGGGCGCGGGTGCTCGACCGGGAAGGCCGCGTCGAACGCTTCCGTCGGAAGTACGCTGACCTGGGTCGAAACGCCGGATGAAAGCCATCTGTCGCGTGTCGTCTGATTGAGTGGTTGTGATCGCCGGTCGGATTTCTACGGGTTAGAGTTGTCGCACCAAGTTCCCGCCTCTCACCTGGAGGACCGATGTGCGGTCAGGCTAGCCCGTCCGGCGCCGTGCACGCGATCGTCCCAGTTCGATTGAGTGTCACCGGACACCCGAGGACACTGGGGTGAGCGCGCCACGAGGGCCGCACGATCCGCGTGGCCCGCAAGGTCCGACGCGGATCGTGCCTGCCTCCCCTCCTCCGGGCGGGCCGCCGCCTCCCGGTCCACCACCGCGATACCCCGGTCGGCCGGGAGGACCACCTCCGGGACCGGGTTTTCCGCCGCCTCCTCCAGGTCAACGACCACCCGGTCCGCCGCCGAAGTCTGGGGCACCGCAGCCAGCTGCACGTGGTCAGGTGCAGACCGTCGGCGGTGACCTGACACCGGAGCTCATCGACTCCGACGTCTGGACCGACCAGATGGTCGAGCTCGCCGGGATCCCGGTTGTCGACGTGCCTTTCGTGACGGTCGGATCGGGTATCGGCTCCTTTGTCACGGTCGACTACCTCCGCATTTGTGGCGTCCCGCTGGACCGGATCGCGGTGCTCGGTCCGCAGGATGTGCCGTGGCACAGCTACGAATACCTGACGCGGGTGTCGCAGATCCCGCGCGGTGAGCGGCTGCGCTCGGACTCCGCCTCGACGCCGGACAACATCTGGGGATTCCCGTCGTATGCGGTGCGGGAAGCGTGGAACGACAAGAAGATCGGGCCGCTGTGGAACGTGCTGACCGAGCCGATCTTCTCGAACTACTACACGCCCAAGGCCGGGCACGCATTCGAGTCGATGGAGAAAGAGTGCAACCGGATCGGCTACCTGAATTGCCTGCATCGCGGACAGGTTCGGATGATCCGACGTCGGGCCGGTGGCGGCTACTTCACGATTCTCACACCGCCGCAAGGAACTTCGCCCACCAAGCGCGTCGCGTTCCGCAGCCAGTGGGTTCACGTGGCCATCGGCTACCCGGGTATCAAACTGCTGCCCGACCTGCAGGCATTCCGTGAGAAGTACCGCGACGCAAGCAAGGTCGTCAACGCCTACGAGCCGCACGAACACATTTACCAGTCCCTCCAGCGCAAGCCCGGCACGGTGATGATCCGCGGTGCCGGTATCGTCGCATCGCGTGTCCTGCAGCGGCTCATCGACGACCGCGACAAGTACGGCCTGCAGACCCAGATCGTGCATCTGTTCCGCAGCTACGTCGACAAAGCGCACGGACCGCACATCTTCATGCGGCGCAAAGGCAAGGACGGATGGGCCTACCAGGGCTTCAACTATCCGAAATCGGTGTGGGGTGGCCAACTCAAGGCGCGCATGCGCAAACTCGAGGGCCACGAACGCGCCGAGGCGTACAAGCAGATGGGCGGCACCAACACTCCGGTGCGCGACGACTGGCAGGAGCAACTCAAACGCGGACGCTCCGAGGGCTGGTATCGCGTCGCGGTGGGCAAGGCCGAGAGTCTGGTCCCGGCCCAGGGCGGTCAGGGCGTGATGGCGACGGTGCGCGTCGACCCGCACGCACCGATCGAACAGCAACACCGGCCGGACGGGACCTTCGAGCTGTACGCCGATTACGTGATCGACTGCACCGGACTGGAAGCCGACGTCCGCGAGCATCGGCTACTCGCCGACCTCCTCGACCACACCGGCGCCGGCATCAACCCGGTCGGTCGCATGGATGTCGAACGGGACTTCGAGCTCAAGGGCACGCGCAATGGCAGCGGGAAGATCTATGCCTCGGGCAGTGCGACTCTCGGTGGGTACTTCCCGGGCGTCGACACCTTCCTCGGGCTGCAGATCGCGGCCCTCGAGATCGTCGATGATCTTGCCAAGCAGGGCTTTTGCAAGCGGCTCGGACCGGGCAGATCGGTGCGGCAGTGGTGGCGCTGGGTGAATCACAAGGGGGTGGACTGACCCATGCTGCCAACTCTGTGGGGCCGAATTCAGACCCGGGTGCTGGTCCTGGGCATCCTCGGTGGACTCTGGACGCTGGTCCTCGCTCCGTTCCTGCCCGACGGCGCTCCGATTGCCACCAGCTATCAGGTGGCGTTCACGGTGCTGGCCGTGGTCATCGTGCTGGGTGTCGGCTGGGAGTTCATCTACCACTTCCTGCAACAGTTCCGGTGGGAGAAGGACTGGCCGACCCTGTTCGGATTGCTCACCGCCATCAACGAGGGCATCGCGGCCTGGTTCTTCCTCAAATACGTCCCGGTGCTGCCCGACGATGTGGAGCTGACCCCACTCGTGTTCTGTATCCAGTTCATCACCACCTGGCTGATCGTGTGGGTGGCGGTCAACGGGCCGTTGCGAGCGATCTTCCCGCACTGGCGATTCCAAGGAGGCCGGTTCTTTTGACCACGTCAGCCGAGACCCCGAGTCTGACGCCCACCGTCACCCTGGTCCCGGGCGACGGAATCGTGATCCGCAAACCCGCATTCCTGTGCGTGCTCACCACCGACGCACCGGCCGCGCTGCTCAAGGACGTCACTGCGCTGCAGGCCGCCGTCGCGGTACCCGACCGGATGCCGCGCCGCGGCCGTCATCTGGTGCGCAAGCTCGCCGAGATCGTCGCCACCGCCGACGACCCGGTGAACATCGCCTTCGCCGCGCCCGACAGCGCCGGAATCGCAATCTTCATGTCCGGGGCGGTGTTTGCCGAAGCCGACGGTGAGCGACTCGAACCGGAGGGCGACGAACCGTTCGACCGCGCCGTGGTGTGGCCGTTCGAAGGATTGGGACTGTATCTGGTCGGCGCAGTCCCCGCCGAACCGGGCGAAGAGTCCTTCGACCTGGTCAACGGCGTGGTCCCGGCCAGGGGTGCCCTGTTGCACACGCCGCTGGGCCTGCGGGGCACCGAAATCCACGAGATCGCGGCGCCACCACCGCGTATTCGTCCGGAAGTCCACGTCGACGACATCGCATCCAAGCCTGCCGCCGAGCCGGTCGACGCCGAGTCCGACGAGTCCGTTCCGGCCTTCCACGAACCGCCCCTGGACTTTTCGAAGCCGGCGCCGGAGCCACCGGTGGAAGAGCCGGTCGTCCAACCGGATCCGGTTGCGCCCGCGCCGGCCGTCGACGCTGTGGACGAATCGATGAACTCGGCGACCGAACCCATGCGGGCGCCAACTCCGCCGCCGCCTCCTCCTCATCCTCCGCAGCCCGAGCCGCGCCCTGGCCCGGTGGCAGTGCCCGAACCGCAGCCGTTCCAGTCGTCGTCACTGGGCGGTGGTGAACCTTTCCAGTCGGCGTCGCTCGGTTCCGCAGTTCCCGACCCCGTTGCACCCGAGCCCATTTCGCCCGAGCCGGTTCCGCAGCCGCTTCCCGTCGAACCCGTGCGACCCGCCGAACCGGTGCCGCACGCACACGTGCATCACGACGACCTGCACGAACCGGTGGAGCAGCGCGCACCGCTGCCCAAGCAGGAACATCAGCGGCCGGCAACCGAGGTTGTGAAGATCGAGGAATCCCGCGCACATGTTCACGGGATTCGCTGCTCCCGTGGACATCTCAACCACCCGCAATCGTGGCTGTGCGGGGTGTGCGGCATCCGCATGGATCAGCTCACCGCGATCCTGGTCGAAGGGGAGCGGCCGCCGCTGGGCTGGCTGTTGCTCGACAACGGGTCCACGTACCTGCTCGACGAGGATCTGGTGATCGGACGTGAACCGGGAACCGGAGGGGGTGGAGGGCGGGGGAAGCCCAAACCGATTCGCGTGCAGGACGAGTCCGGACAGCTCTCCCGGCGACACGTCGAGATCCGGCTCGTCGAATGGACGGTGCAACTCGTCGACCTTGGTTCGGCGAACGGTACCTACGTCGTCGACCCGTTGAGCGGCAATCGGGAGACCCGACTGCCCGCGCAGCGCCCGCATGTGCTCGCTCCCGGTTCGCACGTGCGAATCGGCGGACGGCACTTCATCTTCGAATCCCCGCACGCCCGAGTCTGACCGAGGGCGACATGGCCGACACGCACATCGTCACGTTCCTTCTCCTCGACGTCGCCGTCGTCATCGCGGCGGCGCGAGCGGGTGGCTTCGTGGCACGTAAGTTGGGGCAGCCCGCGGTGGTAGGTGAGATCGCGGCCGGAATCGCGCTGGGGCCGAGCCTGCTCGGGCTGTTCCCGGGCAACCCCGACGAATGGCTGTTCCCGACCGAGGTGCGACCGCTGCTCTTGGCGATAGCCCAGCTCGGGCTGGTCTTGTTCATGTTCATCGTCGGGCTCGAACTCGACATGCGGCTCATCAAGGGGCGTGAACGCGCTGCGGCGAGCATCTCGCTGTCGTCGATCATCCTGCCGTTCGCGCTGGGTGCGGCACTCGCCCTGATCCTGTACGACCAGCACGACGACAAGTCGCTCGCCCCGAATGTCAGTCTCGCGAACCTGACGCTGTTTCTCGGAATAGCCATGTCCATCACCGCATTTCCGGTGCTGGCCCGCATTCTGAACGACCGCGGGATGATGCGCACGGTGCCCGGCGTGTTCAGCCTGGCCGCAGCCGCGGTCGACGACATCGTCGCCTGGACCCTCCTCGCATTCGTGACCGCCATCATCGGTGGCGAGAACGTGGGTGACGTCGGCAAGATCGTCGGGCTATCGCTGTTGTACTGCGCGGTGATGTTCCTCGTCGTGCGCCCGTTGCTCGCTCGTCTGGTCGAGTGGCGCGACACCGCGGGCCGCATGACTCCCGACATCCTCGCTGTTGTCCTGATCGGGCTGTTCCTGTCGGCGGCGGCCACCGAGTGGATCGGCATCCACTTGATCATCGGTGCCTTTGTGTTCGGTGCGGTGATGCCGAAAGTCGGCGCCGAACAACTGCACCGGGAGATCCTCGAACGGCTGGAACAGGCCAGTGTGCTGCTCTTGCTGCCGATGTTCTTTGTGGTCACCGGTCTGGCGGTGGACCTGAGCGGCATCGGTCTGGACGGGTTGTGGCAGCTCGTGCTGGTTCTCCTCGTGGCGATCGCGGGTAAGTTCCTCGGAGCCTTTGCCGGTGCTCGGGCCAGTGCGATCCCGGGCAGACAGAGCGCTGCGATAGCCGTGCTGATGAACACCCGAGGGCTCACCGAGTTGGTGATCCTGTCCGTGGGGCTCAGCCTCGACGTGCTCACACCCCAGCTCTACGCGATGCTCGTGGTCATGGCGCTGGTCACCACTGTGCTCACCGCGCCGCTTCTACGACTCGTGTATCCGGATTCGGTGGTGGCCAACGACATTGCGGAGGCCGAGCGCCTCGCATTGGCGGCCGGATCGGCCAACCGGGCGATGGTGGTGCTGACCGATCTCGACGCGAGTGTCGACGAACTGTTGCATCGACATCGGCGACTCTTCGGTGCGGCGGCGGGCTACGACGTGGTCCTGGCCGGCGTACTCTCGGTCACGGCGCCCGCGAAGCGGCTCGAGGTCGGGGTGCCGATCATGCCGGACTTCGCTGCGATGGCGTCGGCCGTGGAGAAGCTGAACATGTTGGGATCGGCGTTACCGGGCCCGGATTCGGTGTCGGTGCTGTGCCGCTTCAGTGCCGACCCGGTGGTCGATCTGACCGAGATGGCCGAGAACGCCAACATCGATTTCATCTTCCTCGACAGCAGCCGTTCCGAGATCGCCGACGGGCTGCAGATCGCACCCGTGGTGACGGTGGACGAGCGAGCTCCGGGACCCGATATTGCTGCGAGCGGGGATCGGGGGGCCGCGTCGATCGTCTGCGTCGCACCGGAGACGCGTGCCGGCCGGACCGCCATTCTTGTGGCTGCCGGGTTGGCACTCAACGAATCTGCGCCGCTGACGATCGTGACCGGCGCATCTCGGCGTCGCGTGCTCGCCGATCTGGAACCGGCGATCGACCAAGGTCTCGAGATCAGCGTCATCGACCGCAAGCGCTCCTACGATCGGGTCGCGGCATTGATTGTGGTGGCCGACGAGGAGACCGACGGCACGGTCAAGGTCGTCGACCATGTGGGAACCAGTGAAGAAGGCTTGGGGGACAGGGTGAGTCGCTACTTTGAACGGGTGGTCGCAGAACGGGTGGACTCAGCCGCCCCGCGCCCGATACTCGGGCAACCAGTGCACACGCACACCACAGCACACGAAACACCGGAGAGGCACTGACATGGCCACCGTCGAGATTCCGCAACAGCTCGCGGATTTCACTGTGCTCAGCAAGTTGGGTGCAGGAGGAAACGGCACGTTCTACGTGGCGGTCCCACCACCGCGCCTGAACATCAACGCCGAGCGCGTGGTGGTGAAGGTGTTCAGCGGCACCTGTAGTGACGATGCCTATCGTCGCGGTGTCCGCGAGCTCCGCGCGTTCGCCGCGGTGCAGTCGCCGTATCTCGCCGCGTTGTACGACGCTGTGCTCCAAGGCCAATTCATGTATGCCATGGAGTATTTCCCGCTGGGATCGCTGGGCGCTCCGACTCGGCCGCTGACCCGCAACGAGAAGCTGTCGGCGATCGCCGACGCGGCCCGTGGCGTCGACGCACTGCACGAAGCTGGGATCGCCCACGCCAACATCACGCCGACGAGCATCATGGTCACCGAGGGCGGCGGTCGCATCTCGGACCTCGGTCTGGCCCGGGTTCTCGCCGCCGATGAGCCGATCACCAGTTTCGCGCAGCCCGGCGCGGTCCAGTACATGGATCCTGCTCTGCTGGCCGGTGACACACCATCCCGTGCCACCGACATCTGGTCGCTCGGTGCGTGCCTGCACGTCGCGCTCACCGGTCGCGGCGTGTACGGCGACATCCCAGAAGCCCAGCCGCTGTTGGCGATTCGCGCCGCACTGTCCACTCCGCCGGCGCTCTCGGAGAACCTCGACCGCGACGAGCGTGCGCTGATCGCGAGTTGTCTCGCACTGGCCGGCACCCGCCCGGCCACCGCACTCGAGGTCGCCGACAAGATCGAGGCGATCAAAGAGGCGTGAGCCCAGCCGCCGGGAGAGCCGACCATCCGCTCCCTGGCTCGAAGGGCCTATTCCGCTCCCTGAGGTGCGAGCGAAGCGAGCCTCGAAGGGGCTTGGTGAGACAACAACGCAATCTCACCAGGGAGGCTTCGAGGCTCGTCGCTTGCGCTCCTCGCACCTCAGCCGGCGGGACGGCTCAGCCGACGGGACGCCTCAGCCGGCGGAAGCGGTCTCGAGTTGGGGATGGTCACCGTCAGGTGCCGAAAGGTGCTGTCTGCCACCAGTCGTCGAGGACTTGCTGCCCGGTGTGGCCGGGCCACGTGGCGACGATCGTGTAGGGGCGCCGTGGGTCGTCGTTGAAGTTGGTGATGGTCCAGCCGTGCGGGACCGTGTCGGGGCTGGCGAAGACCGGGCCCTCATCCCACCGGTGGGGCTGGCCGGGGCGTTTGGGCAAGTCGGCGGTGACGACGGACCGGCCGGCCATGGTGGCGGTGTGCCACACGACGAACGTGAGGTTGTTGGGGTTGATGCAGCTGATCCCGGGGACGTCGCCGTTGGTGATCTCCTTGCATCCGGAGTCACCCCAGCCGTTCTCGGCCGGTCGCGAGGGAAGCAGGTCGGGGAAGGTGTCGGCGATCGGTGCGGCGGCCGACGACCACTTGTCGCCGCCGTTCCGCGCCCCCAGGTAGGCGAGCGTGCCGATGACGACACCGACGATGACCAGCACGGAGACGATGGGCACCACGACGGGCGGCATCCGCCGGTTGTGGGCAGATTTGGCACGGACTGCCGACCCCGATCGAGATGCGTTGCGCGGCTGGGGATGATGAGAGGCGTCGGCCTGCCCGAGGGCGGCGCGGCGGTCGGTGACCACCTCGGTGTCACTCTCCGGATTTGCCCGCGGGGTGAACAGTCGCCGGAGGCGGGTGGTCGGCTGGTCTATCGCCTGGGTGGTCGCCTCCACTGAAGCAGGAGCGGGTTGTGATCGCTGCGCGTCGGCGACCTGTGCGGCCCTCGTCGCCGACGACGACGGCGGCACCGGGCTCCCCGACGGGAAGTCGCCCGACGGCGGTGGCTGGGCGGCTTCGGGCCGGGACAGTGTGACGGCGAGTTCGGCCGCGCGCGTGAATTCGGCGCACGTGCGATAGCGCACGTTCTTGTCGGCACCGAGGGCGCGGTCGATGGCCGACCGCAGGGTGGGCGAAATGCTCTCCGACAGTGGTTCATTGGGTGACGGAGGGGTTCCGGTGAGCAGCTCGAGGAGCACGTAGGCCAGCATGTGAACGTCGTTCGCGGGATGGTACCGGGCGTCGTCTGCGGTGCGCGACAGGGCAAATCCGGTGAGGACGGCGCGTGGTGCAGCTGTCTGCTGTCCCGCCTCGGCTGGCACGAGGATGATCGTGGCCGGGCTGATGTTGCGCAGGACAAGGCCTTTGCGGTGCGCGCTGTCGAGCCCCTTGCCGATGTCGGTGACGATGGCGACGGCGGTCTCTTCGTCGAAAGCGTTGGGTCCACTGCGGAGACGTTCGGCAGCGGAGATGCCGTCGAGGTGTCGGGCGGCCACCCACAGTTGCGCGTTGTCGCTCCCGCGTCCGAGCACTTCGGCGAGGTTGGGATGCCGCAAGCGCGTTGCGACGTCGATGGCGCGCTCGAGTCGGCGTCGAAAGTCGGGATCGGCGGAGAGATCGGGTCGGATCAGGGTGAGGTCCACCGGCTCCGGGTGCGAGGGGTTGGTGGCGAGGTAGGTGACCCCGCCCGGGTCCGCCCGCAACACGGCCTCGATCCGATGCCCTGACACTGTGGTTCCCGGCGGGACGGTGCCAGAGATGTTCACAGTCGGATCTGCTCCCCGAGTCGTGAGGTTACTGCCCGTCGCTTCGCTCGCCCCGGGTTTGTTGGAGTCTAGCCCCAAGACTCGACGAGTTCGCCTGCCGTGCCGAAGAGCGTGATCACGAAGAATGCGAGCAGAAACCACGATCCGCCCTGCCATACCTGCCAGCGGCCTTCGTTTCGCCAGACCCGATAGGTGCGCCACAACATGGCGAGTGCCCCCAGCAGTGCCACGATCGGTGACGCCGCGAACAGCGCCGTGCGCAAGGGCGAGGACGACGCGACGGCGACGCCGATGAGGCCGAAGGTGAAAGCGACAGTGACGATCACGTGAATGGCCACCGCGCGGAGATCGTCCGACGTGCCGGTCATCGGGCCGACTCCTGGTAGTTCGCAAGCATGTTCATCGTCGACAACACCCTACACGGAGCTTCGCAAAGCGTAAGAACGGGACTTTCGCCTTATTGCCACCACAGTCGTAACCGGGCACGATAGAAGGTGAGGATAAGAGTATCCTCCAGTCGAATTGAGGAGATGGTCTGCATATGAACGCGATTCTCGTCGGCGTTGACGGGTCGGACGCGGCAACAGGTGCAGTACGGTGGGCGGCTCGAGCCGCCGCGGTGGAGAACGCCGAACTCAAGTTGGTAGGCGTGTATGACGCCAGCACCAGTGACTACGCCCCGGGGTTGATCATTCCCCAGGACGTCATCGACGCAATTCGTCAAGATGCCTCTGATGCGGTACATGCCGCCGCGGATGCGGCCAAGCAGGTGGCTCCCGACGTCAGTGTCGTCACCTCGATCGTCGACGGCGATGCCGGCCGCGTCCTTCTCGAACTCGGCAAGGAAGCATCGATGATCGTCCTCGGTACCCGCGGGCTCGGCAGCGTCAAAGGACTGTTCCTGGGTTCGGTGAGCACCACGGTCGCCGCACACGCGCATGGGCGCGTCGTGATCGTCGCCGGTGAAGGCGGCGGCGGACCGGTGGTGGTCGGTGTCGACGATTCGCCGGTCAGCGAAGCCGCTGTCGCCGAGGCGTACCGGCAGGCGTCGTTGCGCAACGCGACACTCGTGGCAGTGCACACCTGGACACCGCTGGATGTGGATGCCCTGCACGGCTATGGCATCGACCCCGATGAGGTCGCGCGGATGTCGCAGGACGCCGTGGAAGCCGTTGCCGAGCGGATGGCCGGATTCGCCTCCGACTATCCCGACGTCAACGTCGAGCGCAAGGTGCTGCCGGAGGATCCGGCCAAGGCGCTGCTGGACGCTGCGGGCGACGACGCTCAACTGATCGTCGTGGGCAGCCGCGGTCGTGGCGGCTTCAAAGGACTACTGCTCGGCTCGACCAGCCAGAAGGTCATGCACCAGGCGCAATGCCCGGTGATGGTCGTCCGGGCCTGACAGACTCGCGTCCGCGGGCGTGCGGGCGCAACCGATCGAACACCCCATGATCCCGTCGGGGGCAGGGGTGTTCGTGATCATGGATCGCCGACGGTGGCCTTCGTACGACGACGGGCCGCTCGCTGCGATCCTTCTCCGGGACCGGTGACGCCTACCATGGCGGCATGGCCCTGAAGAAGCTCGAGCTCTCCGTGGGAGAACTCGCGCAGCGGGCAGGAATCGCACCGTCGGCGGTCCGATTCTATGAGGAGCAGGGACTCATCTTCTCCCGGCGTACCTCGGGGAATCAGCGACGCTATCACCGTGCGATGCTGCGTCGAGTGGCCTTCATCCGGGCGTCGCAGGCAGCCGGGATTCCGCTGGCAGTGATCGCCGAGGTCCTCTCCGAACTCGGTGACCACGAATCGCCGCCGAAAGCGATGTGGGAAGCGGCGTCCAAACGGTGGATCGACGACATCAACCATCGCATCGCACTCCTGGAGAACATGCGCGACATGATCGGCTCGTGTGTGGGCTGCGGATGCCTGTCGCTGGGGGAGTGTCACCTGCTCAATCCGGGGGACGAACTCAACAAACTCGGCCCCGGGCCGCGTCGACTGATGCGGGATAACTGACTTTCTGGGGGCGTCGATAGTGTGGGGGCATGGCTCGACCGACGCGGGTGGCGCTCGCCCTGGGTAGTGGTGGCGCGCGGGGCTACGCGCACATCGGGGTGATCGAGGAACTCCTTGCGCGTGATTTCGAGATCGTCAGCGTCGCGGGCTCGTCGATGGGTGCACTCGTGGGTGGACTGCACTGTGCGGGCCGCCTCGATGAGTATGTCGAGTGGATCGCGGGTCTGCGACAACTCGACGTCGTCCGCCTGGTGGATGTGTCGTTGAACAAACCGGGCGGAGTGATCGGTGCCGAGCGGGTCGTCGACCGAGTTCGGGAGATGCTGGGAGACAAGCAGATCGAGGATCTCGAGATCCCGTTCACCGCTGTCGCCACCGACCTGAACGCCGGGCGGGCGGTGTGGTTCCAGCGTGGCCAACTCGTCGACGCGATCCGCGCTTCGATCGCCATTCCGGGTGTCATCAGTCCACACGAATACCAGGGACAACTCCTCGGCGACGGCGGCATTCTGGATCCGCTTCCGGTGGCACCGACCTCGGCGGTACCCAGCGACGTCACGATCGGGGTGATCCTCGGCTCCGACAGCGGGCCCGACGACGGCGCATCGCGGGAACCGCGCCCCAAGGGCCTGCTGCGCCGCAACGTGGCACCGATCCTGGAGACCGAGTTCGTCCGATCGGTCCGCGAACGCTTCGGCTTCGATGGCACCGGTTCCGATACCGACACCAAGGACACCGACGACACCGCCGACGCCGCCGACGCCAAGGAAGGGCCGCAGCGGATGGGCCGAATCGAGGTTCTCGGCCGTTCGCTCGACATCATGCAGGAAGCGCTGACGCGCTACCAGGTCGCCGGATACCCGCCGGATGTGCTCATCCGGGTCCCGCGCAATGCGGTCCGGACCCTCGACTTCCACAAGGCGTCCGAGATGATCCAACTCGGGCGGGAACTCACCGCGCAGGCGCTCGACGATCTGCCCGAGCGGCCATGAAGCAGATTCCTCGCGGTATCTGGGTGTTGCTCGCCGCCAACGTGGTGATCGCCCTCGGCTATGGCCTGATCGCACCCGCGTTGCCGAGTTTTGCGCGCAGTTTCAACGTGTCGCTCACCGCGGCGACGGCCGTCGTGTCGGCGTTCGCGGTGATGCGGCTGCTGTTCGCGCCGGCCACCGGGCGTCTCGTCACCCTGTTCGGTGAACGCCGCATCTACCTCACCGGGCTGTTGATCGTCGCCGTCAGTACCTTCGCGTGTGCGTTCGCGCAGGGCTACTGGCAGTTGCTGGTGTTCCGGGCGGCCGGTGGCATCGGATCGACGATGTTCAGCATCTCCGCGATGGCGCTGCTGATCAGGATGTCGCCCAACGACATTCGCGGTCGCGTGTCCGGATTCTTCTCGGCCGGTTTCCTGATCGGCAACATCACCGGCCCGCTGATCGGGGCGGCGCTCGTCGGGTTCGGGCTCCGTATGCCGTTCGTCGTCTACGCGATCGCACTGGTGATCGCCTCCGCGGTGGTGGCCACCCAGCTGCGTGAGGTGCCGGCACCCGACCGCACCGACGGCCCGGCGAGCGGCGTCATCTCCTTTCGGCACGCCCTCGGCGACAGCGCCTACCGCGCGATCATCGCGTCCAACTTCACCCAGGGCTGGGCGTCGATGGGGGTGCGGGTTGCCGTGGTTCCGCTGTTCGTCACCGAAGGGCTCGACGAGGGTGCCGGCATGGCGGGGGTGGTGCTGGCCGTGTACGCCGCCGGCAACGTCGTCGCGATCCTCAGCGCGGGCCGCCTGTCGGATCGTTACGGGCGTCGGCCCATCATGCTGCCCGGACTGGTCCTGATGGCGGCCTCGACGGCCGCTCTCGGGTTCTCCGCGAACATCGTTGTCGCGCTGGTCCTGTCGCTCGTCGCGGGTGCGGGATCGGGGTTGTTCGCACCCACCCATCAGGCGGCCCTCGCCGATGTGCTCGGAAATCGGCAACAGGGCGGCTCTGCGTTGGCGGCCTATGGCATGTCGTCGGATCTGGGTGCGATCAGTGGGCCAGTGATCGTCGGGTTCGTGGCCGACCGGGTGGGTTTCGGTCCAGCGTTCGTGTTGACGGGTGTGGTGGCGGCGCTCGCCTGCGTGATGTGGCTGTTCGCGCGGGAGACCGCGCCGGCGATCGTCGGCGACGGTCCGACGATCACACCCACCGGATGATTTGAAATGTGCGCGCCTCGCCGAGGCTCTACCGTTGACTCATGACCGATCGGGACGCGTACGACTATCGGCTCGGGGCGACATCGGAGGTGGGCCGACTCCGCGCCGTCATGCTGCACCGGCCCGGCGACGAGCTCAGGCGTCTGACCCCGCGCAACAACGATCAACTCCTGTTCGACGGTCTGCCCTGGGTGGGTCGCGCGCAGGAGGAGCACGACGCCTTCGCGCAGGTGCTGACCGACCGCGGTGTCGACGTCTACCTCCTCGGTGATCTCCTCACCCAAACCCTCGAACACAGTGGTGCCGCACGTATTCAGGGGATCGCGGCGGCGGTCAGTGCGCGGCGGCTGGGCAACCACCTGGCCGAGGACCTCGCCGGCCACCTCCGGTCGTTGCCGCCCGCCGAACTCGCCCGTGTCCTGACCGCGGGAATGACCTACGACGAACTGCCGATCACACCGTCGGCGGCCACGTCGTCGCTGGTGCGTCGGATGCACCACGGGCCGGAGTTCGCGATCGACCCGCTGCCGAATCTGCTGTTCACCCGCGACAGTTCGTTCTGGATCGGGCCGCGGTTCGCGATCACCTCGCTGGCCCTGCCGGCGCGTGCCCGCGAAACCTCCCTGACCGACCTCATCTACGCACACCACCCGCGGTTCACCGGTGCCCGACGCGCCTATGAGTCGCAGGTGGCGCCCGTCGAAGGGGGTGACGTGCTGCTGCTCGCCCCGGGCGTGGTGGCGGTCGGCGTCGGCGAACGCACCACACCGGCCGGTGCGGAAGCCTTGGCGCGCAGTCTCTTCGACGACGAACTCGCGCACACCGTGCTCGCGGTGCCGATCGAACAGGCCCGCGCGTTCATGCACCTCGACACCGTCTGCACCATGGTCGACACCGACGCCGTCGTGATGTACCCCAACATCCGCGACACGATGTCGGCGTTCACGTTGACCCACCGCGACGGCGAGGTGACCGTGACCGGTTCGCGACCCTTCGTCGACGCCGCCGCCGAGGCGATGGGAATCGACAAGCTTCGCGTGATCGACACCGGACTCGATCCGGTGACCGCCGAACGTGAGCAATGGGACGACGGGAACAACACGTTGGCCGTCGCCCCGGGCGTGGTGGTCTCCTATAACCGGAATGTGGAAACCAATCGACGCCTTGTGGATTCGGGTATCGAGGTGATCGAGATCGAAGGCCGCGAACTCGGTTCGGGCCGTGGGGGACCGCGCTGCATGTCCTGCCCCATCGCCCGAGATCCACTGTGAGAAGCGACGTTCCATGACGCTCGCCGAGAAGCTGGCCATCGACCCGTCGTCCGACCGGGCGCCGTTCGAGCAGGTTCGCCTGGGCATCATCGAGCTGATCTCGACCGGCGCACTGCTGGCCGGCGAGCGTCTGCCGACCGTCCGGGCACTCGCCACCGACCTGAACCTCGCGTCGAACACCGTCGCCCGCAGCTATCGCGAACTCGAGGCGGCGGACGTGATCGAGACCCGCGGCCGTCAGGGGTCGTTCGTCAAAGCCGGACGAAGCACCACGCTCGACGCGGCCGCGCGGGCCACCGTCGAGCATGTGACATCCCTGCGTGAACTGGGTGTCGACGACGAGACGATTGTTTCGCTAGTGCAACGAGTGGTGCGTGGTGCTTGAAGTCTCATATCAAGATTTGATTACGTGAAGTAATGACAGCTGAACAGTTCCTGAAGAAGCCGGCTCGCCCGGTGGTGGATCCGTGGGTTTTCGGGATCACTGCGGTGATTGTGATCGCCTTCGTCGTCTGGGGCCTCGTCGATCAGGAAAGCCTGAACAACGTCAGCCAGGACGTCCTCGACGTGATCACCGAGAACCTCGGCTGGCTGTTCATCCTGGCCTCCACCGGCTTCGTCATCTTCGCCGTGTGGCTCGCCCTGTCCAAGTACGGGCGCATCCCGCTCGGCAAGGACGACGACAAGCCCGAATTCCGCACGGTCAGCTGGATCGCGATGATGTTCAGCGCAGGCATGGGCATCGGCCTGATGTTCTTCGGTGCCTACGAACCGCTGTTTCACTACGTGAGTGCGCCACCGGAGTTCCCGGAGGCCGACATCCGCGCAGCGATGGCGACCACGATGTTCCACTGGGGTTTCCACCCGTGGGCGATGTACGCGGTGGTGGGCCTCGCGATCGCCTACAGCACCTACCGGGTGGGGCGGACCCAGCTGATGAGCGCGGTGTTCGCCCCGTTCCTGGGCGAGCGCACCAACGGGCCGGGCGGCAAGATCATCGACATCCTGGCGATCTTCGCGACGCTGTTCGGCACCGTCGCGTCGCTGGGACTCGGTGCCCTGCAGATCGGGTCCGGTCTCGACACCGTCGGCTGGGTACACGAGCCGACGACACCCCTGCTGGTGGGCATCATCGCCGTTCTCACCGCCGCATTCGTGCTGTCGGCGGTGTCGGGAATCGCCAAGGGCATCCAGTGGCTCTCCAACATCAACATGGTGGCGGCGATCGTCCTGGCGGTCTTCGTGTTCGTCGTCGGCCCGACGATCTTCATCCTCAACCTGCTGCCGACGACGCTCGGTGCCTATGCCACCGACATCACCACGTTCTCGGCCCGGTCGGCGGCCACGGTCGGCGACGAGGGCGAGAAGTGGCTGGCGGACTGGACGATCTTCTACTGGGCCTGGTGGGTGAGCTGGACGCCGTTCGTGGGCATGTTCCTTGCCAAGATCAGCAAGGGCCGGACGATTCGCGAATTCGTCGTCGGCGTGATGCTGGTGCCGACCACGGTGTCGTTGGTGTGGTTCTGCATCTTTGGTGGTACCGCCATCCGGCAGCAGATGACCGGCGAACTCGGTTTCAGTTCCGACTCGTCCAGTGACTCGGCACTCTTCGACGTCCTTGGCCACCTCCCGTTGACGGGTATCGCATCCGCACTCGTGATGTTCCTCGTCGCCATCTTCTTCGTGTCGGGTGCCGACGCGGCGTCGTTGGTGATGGCCACACTGTCCGAACGCGGCGCGGAGGATCCGTCGCGATCGGTCACCATCTTCTGGGGTGTGCTGACCGGTGCCGTGGCCGCGCTGTTGCTCGCCATCAGCGGCGACGACGCACTCGAGGGAATCAAGAAGATGGCGATCATCGCGGCACTGCCGTTCGTCATCGTGATGATCGGTATGTGCCTGGCCCTCTACAAGGATCTCCGGCGCGATCCGCTGATCGTGTCGCGCAAGATCCTGACGACCCAGGTGGACAAGCACATTCGAGAACAGGCCGAGAAGATCACGACCGGCGAGTTCGAGGCGATCGACCCCGAGACCGCGGAGCGTGTCGATGGATGACGAAGCGCCTCCCGCCGGCTGAGGTGTGAGGAGCGATAGCGACGAGCCTCGAAGCCCTGGTGAGACGAAGTTGTTGTCTCACCAGGCCCTTCGAGGCTCGTCGCTTGCGCTCCTCACACCTCAGGGAGCGGGGGCGCAGGTGGCGAAGGCGGGAGTGTCGTCCATCAGCCCCAGCTGGGCAGCCAGATCTGCTGGTCCCACTGGGCCGGCGAGATCGGGGAGCCGGTGAGGATCGGCCACAGCCAGACGAAGTTGGTCACCACGAGGCCGACGTAGATGGCGACCACCAGGATCGCGAGTATGCGACGTTCGGGTCTGACGCCGGCGCGGGCGGTGGCCGAGCGCAGGATGTCCCCGCAACACAGGGCCAACCCCATCACCAGGAACGGTGCCATCACCGTGGCGTAGAAGAAGTACATCTGCCGGTCGATCTCGGCGAACCAGGGGAGGAACCCGGCGGCGTACCCGGTGAGGACGGCGGCGTAGCGCCAGTCACGGCGCACGATCCACGACCACAGACCCCAGAGCAGCATCGGCAGGGCGAGCCACCACAGTGCGGGCGAACCGATGAGCATCTGCGCGCGGACACATTCGCCGACGCCGCAGTGGTCGGGCCCGCTCTCGTAGGCGTAGAGCATGGGGCGCAGGCTCATCGGCCAGGTCCATGGCTTGGACTCCCACGGATGGTGGTTGCCCGCCGAGTTCGTGAGTCCGGCATGGAATTCCAGGATGCCCGACTCGTAATACCAGAGCGATCGCCAAGCGCCGGGCACCCAGGCCCAGGTTCCTCCGGTGCCGATCGAGTTGCCGACCTGGTACCGGTACACGGCGGTCTCGCTGTTGAACCAGGGGATGAATGTCGCCAGATAGATGGCGATCGGCATCACCACGAGACTTGCGCCCGACGGCACCACGTCGCGTACCAGCGTCCCCACCCACGGGCGCTTGACGTGGTACGCCCGCCGCGCCGCGACGTCGAACCCGATGGCCAGCAGTACGAAGAAGATGACGAAATAGATGCCCGACCACTTGGTGCCGCACGTCAGACCGAGCATCACACCGGCGGTGAACCGATACCAGCGGAATCCCAGGCGCGGGCCGAAGTCGGAGTCGTCGATGCGGCCCTCGACGTACACGCGGTGCATGCGGGCGCGTACCTGATCGCGATCGGCGATCAGCGCGGTGAACGCGGCCACCACGAAGACGGCCTGGAAGATGTCGAGCATGCCCATCCGCGACTGCACGAACAGCACGCCGTCGCAGACAGCGAACACGCCGGCGATCGCGCCGACAAGGGTGGACCGCGACATCCGTCGCACCACGAAGTAGATCATCACCACGGTGGCGACACCGCAGACTGCCGATGCCACTCGCCAGCCGAGCGGACCGTAGCCGAACATGCCCTCCGACGCGGCGAGCAACCACTTGCCGACCGGCGGGTGCACGACCAGCCCGTACCCCGGATTGTCCTCGATCCAATTGCCCCCGGTGAGTACCTGCCACCCCTGCGGCACGTAGTGCTTCTCGTCGAACACCGGGGTGCCGTGGTCGGTGGGGTTCTGCAGGTTCCAGAACCGGGTGGCGATCGCCAGCAGGGCGATCACGGCTCCGACGACGAGTCCGCGCGCACGGTCGGGCGCACCGAACAGGGGGGTCGGGATCGCCGCGGCGAGTTGTGCCTGAGTGCCGCTCGGTTCGGTGGGCGGTCCGCCGTCGGCGGCGACGTCCGGCTCGCGGTCGCCGACAGCGGTCATGGTCACCCGTCCGATCGTAGGGGACACTCGTAAGCTGGCTCATCATGGACGCTCCGCACTCGGTCGAACACACCACGGACTCGGGTCGCCTGGTCCTCGCCGCGACCCCGATGGGGCAGGCCGACGACGCGTCCCCGAGGCTGCGTGCCGCGTTGGCGACCGCGGACGTGGTGGCCGCCGAGGACACCCGGCGCGCCCGATCGCTCGCGGCCGCGCTCGGTGTCGAGATCGGCGGCCGGCTGGTGAGCTACTACGACCAGGTGGAGGCGGCGCGCACACCGGCACTGCTCGACGCGATCGCAGCCGGTTCCACGGTCCTGCTGATCACCGATGCCGGAATGCCGTCGGTGAGCGATCCCGGCTACCGCATTGTCGTGGCCTGCGCCGATGCCGGCCTGCCGGTGACCGCACTGCCGGGTCCGTCGGCGGTGACCACCGCGCTGGCGGTGTCGGCGATGCCGTCGGAGCGGTTCTGCTTCGAGGGTTTCGCGCCCCGCAAACCCGGTGCACGTCGGGATTGGCTGGCCACCCTGGTCGACGAGCGTCGGACCGTGGTGTTCTTCGAATCGCCCCATCGACTCGCCGAGACGCTGTCGGCCGCGGTGGACGTCCTCGGCCCCGACCGGCGTGCGGCGGTGTGCCGCGAACTCACCAAGACCTATGAGGAGGTGCGGCGGGGCCCGGTGTCGGAGTTGGCGCAGTGGGCCGCCGACGGTGTGCGCGGCGAGATCACGGTGGTCGTCGCGGGTGCCGAGATCGCCGAACCAGATGTGGGCGAGCTCGCCGATCGTGCCGAGCAGCTGGTCGAGGCCGGCACCCGCCTCAAGGAGGCGTGCGTGATCGTCACGCGAGGAACCGCTGCCTCTCGTCGAGACGTGTATCAAATGGTGCTCGAGCGCCGTCGGGAGTGACACCGTCGGGAGTAACACCGTCGGGGATGAGGCGGAGTTCGACGTCGGGCGCCAGTCGGTAGGGCCTGCTGGTCACCAGCGCGCCGACGGCACGGCGCAGGCGCGACATCTCGGCGCGCACGGTCACCAGGTGTCCGCCGTCGCCGAAGATCAAGTGGCTTAATCGTTCTGCGTTGAGGCCGTGGTCGCCCGCGTTGCCGAGCAGGATCAGTATCTCGGCGTGGCGGGGCGTCAGCACGGTGTGCCACGGCTCGGCGTCACCACTGACGGTCACCGTCGGCTCGCCGCGCAGATCCAGCTCGGCAACCACCGGCGACGACGGCCCGACCTGCCGGACCAGCCAGCCCTTCGGCAGGCGTTCGACGACGCACGCACCGAGGCCCGGAATGAACTGGCGCATGCCGTCGACCGGTGCCGCGACGCGGGTCGGCTGCGTGCAGCCGCGGCCTTCGGCGACCCATCCGTCGTCGTCGATCAGCAGTCCGGGTCCCCGAATTCCGGCCAGCCGCGAGGTTCCCGCGCTCCGCAGCTCGGCCAGGGCGGCGAGGTGTGCCGTGGACATCTCGTGCTCGCCGAGTGTGGCGATGGCGGTGGTGAACGCGGTGGCGGCCGGTTGTAGCGCCATTGCCGGGCCGGCGAGTCCGGCAATGGCGACCATCTCACCGGTCCGCCGGTCGTGGATAGGGGCGGCGGTGCAGTACAGGCCGTGCAGGGCACGGTTGTAGTGTTCGGCGCCGAAGAGCCGGGTGGGCCGCTGATGCCGGACGACGAGTCCGACGGCTGTCGTGGCGGTGGACTCCTCGTCCCATCGGGCACCTTCGACGAGGTGGAGGCGGTCGGCCACCGTCAGCAGGCCCGATGACCCGCCGCGCCACAGGAGTACGCCGTCGGCGTCGAAGATGCCCATGGCCATCGCGGTGTCGTCGGCCGCGTCGGAAAACAAGGTCTGGATCTTCTCGACCGCGTCCCGGACCGGGTGGTGGGCGCGCCGCTCGGCGAGTTCGGTGCCGCTGATCGACGTCGGATTGTGGGTGTCGGGGCTGGGGCGTGTGCCGGACGAGCGTGCGCGCGTCCATGATTCGTGCACGTCGTCGTCGGGCGCGGCCGTCGGGGTCGCGCCGGCCATCACGGCGTCGTGCGTCGCGCTCAGATCGCGTGCGAGAACCGTGAGGTCGGTACCCGGAGCGATGGGGATGCCCATGGTCGGCAGTCTACGCAGGCTGCGTATATCCGGCCTGCTTGACGCGACGCCACGGGTGGTGCCCGGGCAACTTTGATGTTAACGTCGATTGACATGAAATCTGCGGGGTCGCCGGCCGATACGCGGCGGTACCGTCAGACGGCGCGCGCCGAGAAGTCGGCGCGGACGGCGCAACGAATTCTCGATGCGTGCCTGGAACTGGCGTCGACCACTCCGCTGACGTCCATCACATTGACGAAGATCGCCGAGACCGCCGACGTATCTGTTCAGACGGTCATGCGGCGCTTCGGAAGTCGTGACGGGGTGGTGGCCGCGGCCGTCGAGCACTTCCAGGTGTCGGTCACCGATCAGCGCCGCGTCACACCGGGCAACATCGATGAGGCCGTCCGAGTCGTGGTGGAGCATTACGAAGAGTACGGCGACATCGTCATCGGGCTACTCGCGCAGGAGAACGAGGATGCTCAAGTTGCCGCGATCACCCAGCAGGGCAGAGAACTTCACGATCGATGGGTATCCGACTCCTTTGCGCCGGCCGGCCCGGTGATCCATCGACTACTCGTGGTGGCCACCGATGTGTACACCTGGAAACTGTTGCGATGCGACCGCGGTCTGACCGCGACGCACACCGAAGAACACATGCGCAGGCTGTGCCACGCGATCCTGGCAGATGCGTCGAACACCGAGGAGAACTGATGGCCGACATACTGTTCGTCACGATGGATGCGGGCGGCAACGTGCAGCCGATGCTCGGGGTGGCGCAGGCCGTTGCTGCCATGGGGCATGACATTCGGGTCGTGGGCCATGAGTCGCTGCGCGCCGAAGCGTCGCGGTACGGTGTCGACCTGATTGCGTATAGATCTGTACGACAATGGGATTCACTCAAAGTGCAGAGTCCGCTACGGTGGCCGCAGATGCTCAACGACCGGCGGATCGGCGACGAGGTGCGTGAGCTGTGTGAGACTCGACGGCCCGACGTCGCGGTCGTCGATTGTCTGCTGGCGCCTGCGCATCATGTGGTTCGTGAACTGGGAATATCGCGCGTCGTGTTCACTCACACCTTCCGCGAGTATGCCGACCACATGCGTCAGCTCCGACGGCTCGGCGGTGGCAGCCCCGCCGCGTTCTACGGCTATCGTCTTGGTGCGCTGTGGAACTCGGCGTCGGCGAACCTGGTTGCGACGCACCGCGCACTCGATCCTGCGTCCCG
The DNA here is from genome assembly GCF_040610755.1 of Gordonia sp. NPDC003585. Classification (NCBI taxonomy): domain Bacteria; kingdom Bacillati; phylum Actinomycetota; class Actinomycetes; order Mycobacteriales; family Gordoniaceae; genus Gordonia; species Gordonia sp. NPDC003585. The sequence goes on from NZ_JBEXMX010000061.1 coordinate 30,891, forward strand.
TCGTACGCAGCCGGCCAACGTGGAGTGGACGGGTGTGGTACTGCCCGAGGTCGTCGGGCCTGCCGCGTCGTCAGCGAGCAATGTGCTGGTAAGTATGTCCACCAACGGTTTTCCCGGTCAGGATCGCACCTTGCGGCGGATTGTCGAGGCGCTCGGGGACTTACCGGTGCAGGCGACGGTGACAACCGGAGGGGTCTTCGATCCGTCGGCCTTCGACGCACCCGACAACGTGACGATCACCGGCTATGCGGACCACCTGACGCTGATGCCGCAGTGTTCGCTGTTGATCGGCCACGGCGGACACTCGACCACCATGCGTGCCCTGGCTCATGGCATGCCGGTCCTCGTCATCCCGGCTTCGGCGTTCCTGGACCAGCGGATGATCGGGCGGGCATTACGTACTGCGGGCGTCGGAAATGTGTTGCCGCGCTGGTCATCGGCCGCGGCGATTCGACGGGCCGTGCAGACCTTGCTGGACGAGGAGGACATGCGTCGTCGGGCGGCGGCGTTGGGGGCCGAACTTCGTGCCGAGGACGGTGCGCGTCGTGCTGCCGAGAAGATCGACGCGCTGGTCGCGACGCGCGGTGTCGACTCGGCGTGACGATTCGCTCGCGTGCGGGATGACCGTGCCACTGCCGGTGCTTCCGCAGCGGATGGGATCTTCGGGCGAGGGAGCGGATACGACTCTACGAGGCAATGCGGTGCGCGATCACGGCTCGCTATGCTGCACGATGCTGGCCGCCTTGTCGAGGCACTCCTGCCATTCGGCGAGGGGGTCGGAGTCGATGGTGATCCCGCCGCCGACCCCGAGGGTGGCGCGCCCGTCCGGCGCGATCGCGACGGTGCGGATTGCGACATTGAGGTCCAGTTCCCCTCCGGGGCCGGCGATTCCGACCGCTCCGCAGTACACGCCGCGCGCAGCGGATTCCCACTCCGAAAGTAGCTCCAGCGCACGTAGTTTGGGGGTTCCGGTGACCGATGGTGGGGGAAACGTGGCCGCCAGCAGGGCGTCGTTACCGGTGCCGACCTCCAGGATGGCCTGAACGCGGGAGACGAGGTGCCATACCCCGGGGGCGGGCATGATCGAGAGCAGCTCAGGTACCCGAACCGATCCGGGTACCGCGAGGCGGCCGAGGTCGTTGCGGGTCAGGTCGACGATCATGATGTTCTCCGCGACATCCTTGACCGACGACGAGAGCACGTTCGGGTCGTCGTGGCCGGCGATGGTGCCCTTGATCGGCGCCGACGAGACGATGTTCCCGGTCCTGCGCAGGAACAGTTCCGGCGAGAAGCTCGCCACCGAGCCCCAACTGCCTTGCAGGAAAGCAGCTTTCGCCGGTGCGGTGGCGGCGGTGAGGTCGGCGAAGTAGTCGAGAGCGTTTCCGGTGACGCTCCCGGTGAACTGTGTGCATACGCAGGCCTGGTACACCTCACCGGCCCGTATCGCCGCCAGGCACCGCTCGATCGCCATCAAGTGGGGATCACGTTGTGGTGCAACCCAGTCCGCATGCCATTCGTTCCCTCTGGCCGGCCGAGCCGATGAATTGCCTGCGACGACGGCCAGTGCCCACGGCGGCACATCGCCGATCGTCTCCCAGACGCCGTCGCGCAAGATCAGCAGGTGGTCGGTGAGTCCACCGACCACCGTCGGAAGCGGCGATCGGTCGTTGTGCACCGGAAAACCCAAGTAGCCGAGCCAGTATCGGTCCGGGTTGTCGGGTGGGCGCACACCCGCGCGCAACTCGATCGACGGCGCGATGACCGCGTCCGCGTCCCACCACTCGCCGACCAGGGCGGCCGGCGGCGCCACGCCGTGTTCGGCGGTGTGGGCAGACAGCGCCCGCAGGACGTCGAGCGCGGTGCCGACCATCCGCGTCGCCACGACGTTCAAGCTCGTCAACGGGAGCTGACCGCAGCCGAAGTCTGAGGAAGGCGAGGGTGCTGCAGAAGCACCCTCGCCTT
>NZ_JBEXMX010000062.1:0-32841 GCF_040610755.1 Gordonia sp. NPDC003585
CCCGACATGGCCAAGGTCGTCGCCGACGCCGGCGTGCCGTGGATTCTGATGCACTGGCGTCCGGCAGGCGACAGCGGCGACCGGCGCTTCACCCATCGGATCGGCGATGTCGGCGGCTATCGGGACGTGGTGGCCGAGGTCAGCGGCGAACTGCTCGCCCAGGTGGATGCGGCAGTGTCCGCAGGGGTCGACCCCGACCGCCTCATCCTCGACCCTGGCCTCGGGTTCGCCAAAACCGCCGAACACAATTGGGCTCTTCTGCACGCGCTGCCGACCCTCGTCGGGCTGGGGTTCCCGGTGCTCGTCGGTGCGTCGCGCAAGCGTTTTCTCGGCACCTTGCTGGCCGACGGTGACGCGGTCCGCCCGCCGCAGGAGCGCGACGTGGCGACCGCGTCGATCTCCGCCCTCTCTGCTGCGAACGGTGCGTGGGGGGTTCGGGTGCACGACGTGGCCGGCAGCCGCGACGCGGTCGCGGTGGCCGACGCCTGGCGGTCCGGTGGCCGGCGCGGCGACCTCGCCGATCGGGTGGGCGTTCATGACTGACCGCATCGAGTTGCGTGGCCTGCGGGTGCGCGGGCATCACGGCGTCTTCGACCACGAACGACGCGACGGGCAGGACTTCGTCATCGACGTCGTGCTGTGGCTGGACCTGAGCGCTGCGGCTGCTTCCGACGACCTCGCCGACACCGTCGATTACGGGGTTCTGGCGCAGACGGTCGCCGACATCGTCTCGGGCGAACCGCGCGACCTCATCGAGACGGTCGGCGCGGAGATCGCCGAACGGGTGATGGCCGACGAGCGACTCGCCGCCTGCGAGGTCACCGTGCACAAACCGTCCGCGCCGATCCCGTTGACCTTCGACGACGTCGCTGTGGTGACGCGCCGTTCCCGCAAGGCGATGGGCGGCCGATGAGTCGCGCGGTGCTGTCGGCGGGCTCCAACGTGGGTGACCGGCGTGCGCACCTCGAAAGTGTGGTGTCGGGGTTCGCCGACGAACTCGTCGCGGTATCGAGCGTGTATGCGACCCCACCCTGGGGTGGTGTCGAGCAGGACGACTTCTACAACATCGCCCTGATCGTCGACGGCCCGTTGTCGGCGGCACAGTGGCTGGCTCGCGGCGCGGCGCTCGAAGAAGCGGCCGATCGTGTTCGGGAGGTCCGGTGGGGGCCGCGGACCCTCGACGTCGACGTCATCACCGTCTCCGACGACCACACCACCGTCTCCGACGACAACACCACCGTCTCCGACAATGACGACGGGGTGGTGGTCAGCGACGACCCCGTGCTGACCCTCCCGCATCCACGGGCCGCACAACGCGCGTTCGTGCTCATCCCGTGGCTGGAGATCGACCCGGCAGCCGCACTCTGGACCCCAGACGGCGTTGTCCCGGTCGAAGGGCTCCTGAAGCAGCTCGACGACTCGGAGAAGCTAGGGGTTCGTCGCGTCGACACGATCGGGTGGGCCTCGGCATGACGTCGCCCCTGCCTGCGGGTCACCCGCCGCACGACGACGAGCCGAAGATGGGTCCCACCCGCGTGCGGGACCTGGTGATCATCGCCGCGGTGGTCGCCGCGGCGTCGTGGATTCTGGTGCGCTACAACTACTCCGACCTGCCGCCGCTGCCGCTGCTGGCCGGCATCGTGCTGTATGTGCTGGCCGTCCTCGAAGTGGTGATCGCGTTCGTCGTGCGATCCCGCGTCGCGTCCCGCGACATCGGTGCGGCGAACGGGCAACTGCACCCACTGACCGCCGCGCGTGTGCTCGCGCTGGCCAAGGCGTCGGCGATCCTGGCGGCCATCGCGATCGGGGTGTGGGTCGGGCTGCTCGCTTTCCTGCTCAACCAGCACGATCTGGCGGCCGCCGATCACGACAAACCGGGTGCGATCATCGGGCTGGTGGGCGGCGTCTTTCTCGCGGTCGCCGCGCTGTGGTTGGAGTATTGCTGCCGCGCTCCCGACGACCCCACGTCCGACCATTCCCCACCGGCCTGAATCGGAGATTCATGACTCTCCGGAACAGCTTGGCCGACGAATGACCGGTCAACCGGTAAGTTCTCGGTCATGACGACCTCGAACGGCCGTTCCACCGAGCCCCGACGTTCCGGTCGGTCGGTGGGCCAATGGTTGCTCGGGCTGCTGATCGTCCTGGCGCTGGCAGCGAGCATTCTGATGGTCTTCACCGATCAGCTGTCGATCCCCGGTTCCCTCGCGGTGATCGCCGCGCTGTGGGCGGCGGTCATCGGCGCCATTCTCGTCACCAAATTCCGTCGTCAGGCCGAGAGCGCCGAGGCCAAGAGCCGCGACCTGCGACTCGTCTACGAGCTGCAGCTCGAACGCGAGATCGCCGCGCGTCGACAGTACGAACTCGATGTGGAGACCACCATCCGGCGCGAGGTCAGCGCGGAGGCCAACGAAGAGCTCTCCGAGTTGAAGGCCCAGGTCCTCGCGCTGCGTTCGAGCTTGGAGATGCTCATCGGCGAGCCCCTTCCCGATCAGCGCACGGCGCTGCCGAACGAGAAGATGCGCGAGCTGGCGTCGGGTCTCGGTCCGGGCTATGGGGATTCGGGATTCGGGGACCCGGGATTTCGGGGGTCACCCTTCGGTGCCGGCGCACCCGACTACGGTCGCTCCTCGGGATTTGCCGACGACGACGCACTCGCTGCACGTGACTTCGCCGCCACCGCACCGGCCGGTGACGACGGTCGGCACATCGACAAGGTGGTCGACCCCAACGAGATGACCGAGGTCATCCCTGTGGTCACCGATGACCCGCTCTCCGGCCGGATCGCCACCGAGGTTCCGCTCGAGGACGTTGCGGACGACGAGGTCTCAGTCACCGAGGCCGTTGGTGAGGTCTCGGACGCGGAGGTCGTCGAACCTCCGTCGGAGCCGGTCGTCGAGGAGCCACCGCAGGCCGCCGAAACCCCCGCACAGTCGATGCCGTTCTCGGGCGGGTTCTACGTCGGTTCCGAACCCCCGGTTGCCCCGGGGACCACGCCGCCGGCACCGTTCACCGACGAGACCCCCACCGACGAGTGGGCTCGGGAGGCCGTCGCGAAGGCAGCCAAGGAGGCCCCGGCCGACGTCGCTCCGGACGCTGCGGTGGGCCGTCACGAAGGCGGACCCGACGCCACCCCGGCCGCGAGCTTCGGCCGTCGGCGTCGACGCGACGTCGACGACAACGAGAGCTCCCACTCGGCGGGTCTGCCGGTCTCCGAGTTGTTGGGCCAGCTGCGTGCAGCCGAGTCGAGTGGCGGCGGTAGGCGTCGGCGGGCCGACTGACTTAGGTTCTGCCTGTCTGTCGGCGGATCAACCGACGTTTTGCGTGGTGAGACGGCATTAGACTGCTTCCATGACGGCGGCGACATACGCCCAGAGTGCGGTCGTAGGCGAGGATCACTGTCCTCGCCTCGGTGAGCGCGGCGCCGCGTGGCAGCAGTGTCTGGTGAGTGCCGCACTGTTCGTGCCGATCGTCGCCTGGTGGCCGATGTCGTTGTGGCTCTACCAATTTGACCCGCACCATGGCGAAAGCGGTCCCGCCCGCGTCGCGGCGTTCAACGCCGACGGCCCCAACGCGAGTCTGATTCTGCGTTGGGCGCTGACGGCGATCATCGTGGTGTACTTCGTCGCGGTCATCGTGTGGTGGGCGCGCAGTCCCCGCCGGGCGGTGATTGCGGCGCCCATCGCGGCGGTCGGAGCGATCGGGTTCTGGGGTGGTCAGGTGCCGCTGCTCCTCTCGGCGCAGGACAACCTCGTGATCGATGCGGCCAAGCATGCGGCGATCTTCGTCGCGCTGATGATTGTCGCGTGGTCGATCGCCCGACGCAGACATCCATGGTGGCTGCTCGGGGTGCCGATCATCGCGGTGCTCGCGGTCAACGCGAGCCGGCATCCGGAATGGTTCCCCAATCCGACCGACGTCGTCCTCGAGCGCACGGCCGACGGAATCCAGAGCGCAGCGAACCCGCCGTTCTGGCCGATCACCCGTCAAACCTTCGGCGACGTCGCCGACCTCATCGCCGGAATCCTTTTGCTCTGGGCGATCGACGCCGGGTTCGGGGCGATCGTCTCGCGGGGTACAGCGTCTGCACCGTCCGCCGCCTGAGGTTCGTGCCGCTCCCTGAGGTTCCTACCGCTCCCTGAGGTGCGAGCCTGCGAGCCTCGAAGGGTCGTGGTGAGCCGACAATGTCCTCTCACCAGGGGCTTCGAGGCTCTCGGCTGGCGCCTCGAGCACCTCAGCCGGCGGGGAGGGGGTTCCTCAGCCGGCGCCGGGAGATGGTGGGCGGCAGGGATCAGTGCAGGGTCAGCGCGTATCCGATGGCGAACGCGACGCAGGCGACGCCGATGATGATGGCCAGCAGGTTGAGGGTCTGAGCGAGCCTTGCGGCCGGTGGGAGACCGCCCGACAACCGGCGCGACCGTCCGGCGAGGTGCAAACCCAGCACACCCACCGGAACGCCGATGCCCGCGACGACGCTGAGCGGGATCGCGAGGATGCCGCACGCCAGTGCCTTGGTGGCGGCCGACGCGTCGGGCTGGAATCCGGTCGGGGGAGCCACGACGTGCGGTGTCGCGTGCCGGATGGTGGGGTCGTCGTAGTGCGGGGTGTGCCGGTCGAACGATGCCCGCATCGTCGACTCGTAGGAGGGTGGCGGCGGTGTCACGGGGGGCGGCGCCGGACGGAATCCGGCACTGCGGGTGGTCCGCGGTTGGTGGCCGGGATGCGGTTGCGGCGGTCGGGTCGGTGCTGGTGCCGCTGCGCGGATGCGGAGGGTGTCGGGCACTGGGACCCGCGCGGTGCTCGCGGTCCGGACGGCACAGGCAGCGCGGAATTCGGCTGCGAACGCGCCGGCGGTGGCTGGGCGGTCGGCGGGATTCTTGGCCAGGCCGTGCTGGACGGCGTCGTCGATGGCCGGGTCGAGGTCGGGGCGACGATCGGTGATCGGTGGTGGGCGTTCGTTGAGGTGATGGTGGATGAACACGGCCGGGCTGCGTGCCATGAATGGCGGTGTCCCGGCGAGCAGTTCGTAGACGGTGCAGGCCAGTGAGTACACGTCGCTGCGGCGGTCGAGCGCCTCGCCCGACAGTTGCTCGGGTGACGAGTACGGGTACGACCCGATCACGGCATTCGCCGACGTGAGAGCGGTTCCGACGTCGTTTTGGCGGGCTATTCCGAAGTCCGCCAACCGGATTCGTCGTTCAGCTGGCTCGTCGTCGACGCTGCTGACGAGGATGTTGGCCGGCTTCACATCGCGGTGCAGCAGACCGTGCCGGTGAGCGTGGTCGAGGGCGCCGCCGATCGCGTCGGCCACCGAGGCCACATTCTCCACGCCGAGTCCGTTCGGCGACCGTTCGACGAGCGCGGCCGCGTCGGTGCCGGGCACGTACTGCATGGCGATCCAGAGCCGGCCGTCGGATTCGCCGCGGTCGTAGACGTTGACGATCGACGGGTGGTCGAGTCGCGCGGCGAGCTCGGCCTCCCGGACGAAGCGCGCACGGAACATCGCGTCGTCGGTGAAGTGCTCGCTGAGGACCTTGATCACGTCGCGTCGGGGGAGCCGGGGATGCTGCGCGAGGTAGACCTCACCCATGCCACCCGCACCGATCTTGCGCACGATCGTGTACCCGGCGAACTCTGTGCCCTGGGTGAGGCTCATAGGGACCTCCACGATGGTGCGCACCGACGGCGCGAACCTCAGAGTACGCCGGTTTTGCGCAGGTCACGAGGCCTGCCGATCGGTCGAACGACCCCCTGGACCGGTGTCAGACGACACTTGCGCGGTGAGCCGCGTCACAGGAAATGGCCACGGCGGCACGCCACCACCTACCCTTGGACTGCAACGTCTGGTACCCGCGCCTACTGCCGGGACTGGAACGAACTTTTTGGAGGACAGCGGTGACCTCACCGAGCGGTGATATGCCCATGCCGTCGGGGCCCATGTCGTCGGGCCGGCGACCCGGCAGCCGTGCGTCCGCAGATCTTCCTGGCGTTTCCAACCTCCCCGCCCCCGCTCGGCTGACCGTCGGCATCGTGTCCGCGGGTCGTGTCGGCACCGCACTCGGCGAGGCGTTGGAGAAGGCCGGTCACATCGTCGGCGGGGTGGTCGCGCGCTCGGCTGATTCTCGCGCCCGCGCGCGTCGTAGGCTTCCCGAGTCCGAGATCCTCGATCTCGCCGCCGTCGTCGCCCGATCGGAGTTCTTGCTGATCAGCGTGCCCGACGCGGCTCTGACCCGGGTCATCGACGACATCGCCGCCACTGGTGCACTGCGCCCTGGCACGCTGGTCGCGCACACCGCCGGGGCGCATGGCGTCATCATCCTCGAACCACTCACCGCCCTCGGAGCGGTGCCGATGGCACTGCATCCGGCGATGACCTTCGTCGGTACCGAGGAGGACACCACTCGTCTGGCGCATGCCTGCTTCGGGGTGACAGCTGCCGACGAGGTCGGCGCGGCAATCGTCAGCTCGCTGGTGCTCGAGATGGGCGGTGAACCCGTCCGGATCGCCGAAGACGACCGCACGCTGTATCACGCGGCACTCGCGCACGGGGCCAATCATCTGGTCGCGCTCATCTCCGACGCCGTCGCGATCCTCAACGCCGCCATCGACAAATCCGGGCGCGAGACCGCGACCATCGACGGCAACGCGGTGCTGCTGGCCGAACGCATCCTCGGGCCGCTGGTCACCGCGTCGTTGCAGAACGTCCTCGAACTCGGACCGTCGGCGCTCACCGGCCCGGTCGCGCGCGGTGACGCGCACGCCGTCGCCGGCCATCTCGACGCCGTCCGCGCGATCTCCGGCGGATCCGGTCGTGATGGTCTGGCGGAGGCGTACCGCACCCTGGCGCGCCGCGCGGCGACATACACCGACGCACCGTCGGATCTGCTCGACGTCCTGGAGGAGGCACGATGACGGGCTACACGCCGGGACAGCTCACCGTGCACCGCGATCCGGCCGAATTACGACGCGTCACACGGGCGCTGCGCTCGGCGGGCAAGCGAGTCGTGCTGGTGCCCACCATGGGCGCCCTCCATGCCGGACATCTGCAGTTGGTGCGTGCCGCCAAGGCCAAAGGCAATGCGGTGGTGGTGGTGTCGATCTTCGTCAACCCGCTGCAATTCGGGGTCAACGAAGATCTGGACGCCTATCCACGCACCTTCGACGCCGACCGCGCACTCCTCGAGCCGCTCGGCGTCGAGCTCGTGTTCGCTCCGACTGCCGCCGCGATGTACCCCAACGGTCAGCGCACCATGGTGCGTCCCGGGCCGGTTGGCGAAGTCCTGGACGGGATCTCGCGCCCCACCCATTTCGCCGGGATGCTCACCGTGGTGCTCAAGCTGCTCAACATCGTCGGCCCGCACGCCGCCTACTTCGGCGAAAAGGATTACCAGCAGCTGGTTCTCATCACCCAGATGGCCGCCGACCTGAACCTTGACGTCGAGATCGTGGGCGTCCCGACGGTGCGCGAGTCCGACGGCCTGGCCATGTCGTCACGCAACCGCTACCTCGACCCCGCACAGCGCGAGCTGGCCACCACGCTCTCCGCCGCTCTCGTCGCCGGCGCCCATGCCGCGCCCGGTGGCCAGGACGCGATTCTGGCTGCCGCACAATCGGTTCTGGACACCGCGCCGGACATCGCCGTCGAGTACCTCGCGCTGCGCGGACGTCAGCTCGAAGAACCGCCGAGTGCCGGGCAGGGCCGACTCCTCGTCGCCGCACGGCTCGGGCCGGCACGCCTGATCGACAACGTGGGCGTCATGATCGGCGGCTACCCCGAAACAGACCCCACCCCAACAGCTCCAGCCACAACAGAGGGACACTGACGATGCTTCGCACCATGATGACGTCGAAAATCCACCGGGCCATCGTGACCCAGGCCGACCTGCACTACGTGGGGTCGGTGACCATCGACGCCGACCTGCTCGACGCGGCCGACCTGCTCGAAGGCGAGCAGGTGACCATCGTCGACATCACCAACGGTGCCCGGCTCGAAACCTACGCGATCGCCGGTGAGCGCGGTTCCGGTGTCATCGGGATCAACGGTGCCGCAGCGCATCTGGTCCACCCGGGCGACCTGGTGATCATCATCGCCTACGGCATTCTCAACGAGCAGGAAGTGCGCGAGTACGCGCCGCACGTCGTGTTCGTCGACGATCACAACCGCGTCCAGGAGTCCGGCACCGATCCGGCGCGCGCCCCCGAGGGGTCGGGTCTGCTCGACCCCCGGCACGCCGACAACCACGCCTTCGTCGACGCCTGATCGCCGGCCGTCACATGCTGCTGACCGTCGACGTCGGGAACACCAACATCCACCTGGGCGTCTTCGCGGGCGTCGGTGACCACGCGAAACTCGTGCGGGACTGGCGAATCCACACCGACCCCCACTACACCGCCGACGAACTCGCCTGGGCGTTCCGGGGAATGCTCGGCCCCGACATCGAGCAGGTGACCGGTGTTGCGGCACTGTCCACCGTGCCGTCACTGCTGCGGGAACTGCGCGTGATGGTGCCCCGCTACTTCGGATCCGGGCCGCACGTCCTGCTCGAACCGGGTGTCCGCACCGGTGTGCCCCTACTCGTGGACAATCCCAAGGAGGTCGGCACCGACCGTGTCGCCAACTGCCTTGCCGCGCACCATGAGTTCGGTGGTCCGTGCATCGTGGTCGCTTTTGGTACCGCGACCGTCGTCGACGCCGTGTCGGAGAAGGGCGAGTTCCTTGGCGGAGCCATCGCGCCGGGTGTGAACCTGGCGGTCGAGGCGCTCTCCGAGCACACCGTGACCGTGCGCAAGGTGGAGCTGATGCCACCCCGCAGTGTGCTCGGCAAGAACACCGTCGAGGCACTCCAGTCGGGCATCCTGTACGGGTTCGCCGGCCAGGTCGACGGCCTGGTCGAACGCGTGCGGGACACCGTCGACGGTTTCGGCGACGACGACGTCCCGGTGGTTGCCACCGGCTATCTCGCGCCACTGATGTTCGACGAATGCCGCTCGCTCACCGACCACCACACCCACCTCACCCTCGAAGGGCTGCGGCTGGTCCACGAACGCTCGAAGGCCGGACCGCGCCGCGCTCGCTGACCAACGTCGCTGCCAGTCGCTCCCTGTGGCGCCCCCGCTGGCGAGCACCCCTCCGCTCGCTGAGGTGCTCGAGGCGCGATGACGAGCCTCGAAGGGCAGGCGAGACAACAGCATTGGTGACAGCGAGGACTACGGCGATCAGCGATCCGCCCGCCGACGGCGTCGGCGATCGTGGAGGCAGAAAAGTGGGTCGGGCCGGTGGCCAAGATCGGGCCCCCGAGGGTGGTCCTCCGGGAATGTCCCGGAAGCGGACGCTGACGGGCCCGATCTCAGTCACCGCTTGTCGGTCGTCGCGTTCCGCCGAAGGCGACGCCAGGAACATGCGCCCACAAAAAGTCGGGGAAGAAACTTCGTCCCCGACCCTTGGTGTCTTCCCCCAGAAATTTGTAGGGGACGACTGTGAACCTCGGGGAAGAAACTTCTTCCCCTAGATTTTGCGGGCACGACGCTCGCGCATTTCCCAGCTCAGCGGGGTCGATCACCGAACTCGTCAACCAGCAGGCGGGACCCCTGGCCATCCCGGGGCATCTGTGGCACGATTCCTGCCGTGATCAAGAGCTGTCAGGAGTGTTGTCAGGGCTGAGTCCGCATCTGCGGCCGCCCTCCTTCGCGCTCCCCGCTCAATTTCAGATCACTTCGAGGATTCCTCACCATGACCGCTTCGGTTGTCGATACCCCCATTCCTGTCAGTGTCGTTCCAGTCCGGGTCGCCGCCCCGACCGACTCCGTTCCGCTGTCGCTGCAGGTCAGCGACTACGCTGCCGCTGTCGCAGGTGGCGCAACCCCCGTTGACGTGCGCGGACACCGCCGCCGCCAGGCCGACGGTGCTCTGTTCGGCGCGCTCGCCATCGAGGCCGTCGAGGTGCTCGAACGCCTCACGCCCGGTGCATCCGGCGCATTGCGATCGGCGACCGCCGATGCCCGCTGGATTCTGGTCAGCGAGGACGGCCACGAGGCCGAATGGCTGGCGTGGCATCTGCAGGCCCGCGGCGTGCACGGTGCCGTCTTCGTGGTCGGCGGTCATCGTCGTCTGCGTCGGGCGGGCGTGAACGGCCGCATCCGTGCCGACGAACTCGCCGTCATCTCATCGCACGACAACTGAGCCCCGCTGATACGAGTTTGGGAGTCGGTGACCGGCCCCGATAGTGTGCACAGCGTGAGTGACAGCGCGACCAGCACCGACGACCAGACCCCGGAACAGCTGCGAATCCGCCGCGAGAAGCGGGAACGGATTCTCGCCGACGGCCGTGAGGCGTACCCGGTGTCGATCGCGCGCACGCATGCGCTGTCGGAGATCCGCGCCAACTACCCCGATCTCGAGGCCGGTACCGAGACCGGCGAGATCGTCGGGGTGGCCGGGCGCATCATCTTTCTACGCAACAAGGGCAAGCTCTGTTTCGCAACCTTGCAGGAGGGCGACGGCACGCAACTGCAGGCGATGATCTCGTTCAACGGCGTCGGGGAGGAGTCGTTGGCGCGGTGGAAGGCCGAGACCGACCTGGGCGACATCGTCTTCGTGCACGGCGAGGTGATCAGTTCGCGCACCGGCGAGCTGTCGGTGATGGCCGACAGCTGGGAGATGGCGTCGAAGTCGCTGCGGCCGTTGCCGGTCGCGCACAAGGACATGAACGAGGAGACCCGCGTCCGCCAGCGCTACGTCGACCTCATCATGCGCCCCGAGGCGCGACAGATGGCGCGCACCCGCATCTCGGTGATCGCCGAACTCCGCAAGGCACTCGACGCGCGAGGGTTTCTCGAGGTCGAGACGCCGATGCTGCAAACCCTGCACGGTGGCGCAGCGGCACGCCCATTCGTGACGCACTCCAACGCCTTTGACATGGATCTGTTCCTGCGGATCGCGCCGGAGCTGTTTCTCAAGCGATGCGTCGTCGGTGGTATCGAGCGCGTCTTCGAGATCAACCGCAACTTCCGCAACGAGGGTGCCGACTCCACGCACTCGCCCGAATTCGCGATGCTCGAGACCTACCAGGCCTACGGCACCTACGACGACGCCGCGGTGATGACTCGGGAACTCGTCCAAGAGGTTTGCCAGGGCGCGCTCGGCACACTGACCCCGACCATGCCCGACGGGTCCACCTACGACCTGTCCGGCGAGTGGACATCGCTCTCGATGTATCCGTCGCTGTCGGAGGCGTTGGGCCAGGAGATCATTCCCCTGAGTGACAGCGGCGGCACGACCGTCGACGAGTTGCTGGCCATCGCTTCCCGTGTGGGACTGGAGATCCCGAAGGACAAGGGCTACGGCCACGGCAAGCTGGTCGAGGAACTCTGGGAGCACATGGTCGGGGACAAGCTCGACGCCCCGGTGTTCGTGCGGGACTTCCCGGTCGAGACCTCGCCGCTGGTCCGGGCGCACCGCACCATCCCGGGCGTCGTCGAGAAGTGGGACCTGTACGTCCGCGGCTTCGAATTGGCCACCGGCTATTCGGAACTCGTCGATCCGGTCATCCAGCGTGAGCGCTTCGTCGACCAGGCCCGTCTGGCTGCCGCGGGCGACGACGAGGCCATGGTGCTCGACGAAGAATTCCTCGCCGCCATGGAACATGGCATGCCGCCGACCGCCGGCACCGGCATGGGCATCGACCGCCTGCTGATGGCGCTGACCGGCCTCGGTATCCGCGAAACCATCCTGTTCCCGCTGGTCAAGCCCATCCGCGACTGAGTAGCTGCCGAACCCGTTGGACGGCAGCGTCATCCGCTACGACGCGAGACCACCGTTCATCGGGCTTCTCCAACGTCTGAGTCTGCCGTCGGGCGACGTCGGCGTTCGCGTCCGACGCATCCGGCCGACGGTGCTCGATGCGTGAGATACGTTCCTGCTCATCGATTTCCAGCCAGATTCCGGCGAAGTGGACACTGATGTCCGCGATCGTCGTCGATTGGGTTCGCCGACCGAACACCGCGTCGGCGATGACGCTCATGCCATCTCGCAGGCCGGCCTCGGCGAGCCGGTACAACTCGGTGTAGACCTTCGCGCGTGCCTCGTCGGTGTAGGCCGAGCGGGGGAGCGGTGCGGTGATCGCCACTCCGGCCAGTCGTTTGCGCAGGACATCGGTGCGCAGGATGCGTGCGCCGGGAGCGGGCGCCAAGTCGCCGCCGACGGCTCGTGCGATGGTCGACTTCCCGGTGCCCGATCCGCCCCCGATGGCCACCAGCCTCCGCGACTCGGGCTCGGTGAAACCGATTGCGAGAGAGAGATAATGATGCGCACGCTCGAGCGCACCCTCGGCCGCCGCGACATGCGCTCGGACGGTGGCGCGGATGCCGAGGATGAGCGGCATGAGCGCGTAGCCGTCCTCGTCGGCGGGGGAGAGGTCGAGGTAGGCGTTGATCACCACGTTCGCCTCGTGGTGGAGCCCGCGCGCCCACAGGTCCATGACGAGAAAGCCGATGTCGTAGAGCACGTCTGTGGTGGCCAGCTCGGCGTCGAACTCCAGGCAGTCGAACGGGATCGGCTCACCGTCGACGACGGCGATGTTGCCCAGGTGCAGGTCACCGTGTCCGCGTCGCACCCGGCCCGCAGTGGCGCGGGCGTCGAGGAGGTCGGCGTGCGAGGCGATCATCTCCGTCAGCCGGTCGGTGAGACGCTGGGCCTGATCCGGCTCGATGATGTCCGGAAAGGCAGCCATGCTCGCCAGATTGCCGTCGACCACGTTCTGGAGCCGCGCCGCGCCGTGCGGGTCGTCGCACACCTCGGCATCGTCGTGCAGGTCGACGACCCGTTCGGCCAGACGTTGCAACAATGCGTCGTCGAGCCCGCCGTTCTCGGCCTTACAGACGAGGAGTGCGTCGTCGGCGAAGCGGGTCATCTCGAGTACCCAGTCGACGGTGTCGCCTTCTCCGTCTAGGGAAACCGATCCGTCGTCGGTCCGCCGGATAGCGTGCAGTCCACGGTAGATGCCGGGCGCGGTGCGTCGGTTGAGCTCCAGTTCGGCGGCGAGCGCATCGTGACGACGATCGGGGGTGGAGAAGTCGAAGTAGCGCAAGCGAACCGGCCGCTTGAGTTTCCACGCCCGGTCGCCGTTGAGCAGGACGGTCGCGCCGTGGGTGTCGATGCGGGTGGTGTCGGCGTCCGGGTCAAGCATGCCGGCAGCAGTCAGCAGTTCGACGGCGTCGTCTGCGGCAGTTCGTGTCACCCGAACAGCACACCACAGGTGGCGGTGGCTGTCCTGATCGAGTGTCGTCTATAGACTCCGGGGATGCCCGCGACACCGCAGCAGCAGAACGGCGCCGGACGCAACCTCGTCGTCTGCCTCGACGGCACCAAGAATGAGCCCGAGCAGGGCAGCACCAACGTCGCCCGACTCTTCGACGTCTGCGTGAAGAACGACGCGCAGCTGGCCTATTACGACCCGGGAGTCGGAACGATGGGCGCACGTGGCGCGGTCACCAAGGTGGGCAAGGCGCTCACGCGGGGATGGGGACTCGTCGCCGGCTACGGCGTCAAGGACAACCTCGAAGAGGCCTACAACTTCCTCGCCAACAACTACCGAAAAGGTGACCGCATCTTCGTGTTCGGGTTCTCCCGCGGCGCGTACACCGCGCGGGCGCTCACCGGGATGCTGAATACGATCGGTTTGCTCCGACCAGGTGCCGAGAACCTCACGCCCTATGCCGTCAAGCTGTATGCGCAGAACAGTGGCAACGCCGGAACCGAGGAATACTTCAAGCCGCGCAACAAGTTCCGAAACAGGTTCGGGAACCCGGACTTTCCGAGCACCTTCGACACGTCAACCAAGCAAGTGCATTTCCTCGGTGTCTGGGACACGGTCAAATCCGTTGGTGCGTTGAATGTCCGGGCAGGATTCGAAGAGGCGCGCTGGCCGTACACCGCGAAGATCGCCAACGTCAACATCGCCCGTCATGCCATGGCGCTCGACGAACGTCGACGCCCGTACGGCTGCTACCGGTTCGACGCGACGACAGTCAAAGAGTCTGACGGCCGGCACCTCGAGGTCTGGTTCCCTGGCGTGCACAGCGATGTCGGCGGCCAGTACGACGACGACCACCACGCGTCCGACGTCGCCTGCGACTGGATGCTGCGCGAGGCACACGAGGCAGGTTTGGCCCTCAGCAAGCAGAAGTACTCGTCACTACTGTCGGTGCCGTTTTCCACCGGGCTGCCGGCCGGGCATGCCACCGAAGGTTGGCTGCACCCCAACGGGCGCACATGGATCCTGGCCGGCGGGTGGCGATCTCGTCGTCCGCTACCCGGCGACCTCGTCCATCCGACCGTGGATGAATGGATCGACCACGGCAACGCGGGCAAGCCCTACCGACCGGACCGTGCGCCGGATCTGCAGCGGCTTACGTAAGCTCCCGCTTGAGGATCTTGCCGGCCGCGTTGCGCGGGAACGCCTCGACGAACACCACCGATCGCGGCACCTTGAAGTTCGCCAGATGCTCACGCGCATAGGCGATCACGGCGTCCTCGTCGAGTCCGGCGTCGTTGCGGATGGTGAGGTAGGCGCGCCCGACCTCGCCGAGCCGCTCGTCGGGCACCCCGACGACGGCCGATTCGGTGACACCGTCGAGCCGCGCGAGGGTCTGCTCGATCTCGGCGGGGTAGACGTTGAAGCCGCCGCAGATGTACATGTCTTTCAGCCGGTCGGTGATCTTGAGATTGCCGCCGGCGTCGATGGTTCCGATGTCGCCGGTGTGCAGCCAGCCGTCGGCGTCTATCGTCTCCGCGGTGGCCTCCTCGTTGTCGAGGTAGCCGACCATGACCATGTCGCCGCGGGCGAGCACCTCGCCCTGCTCGGAGAGCATGATCTCCATACCCGCGAACGCGCGTCCGCAGGTGTTGGCGACGGTCTCGTCATCGTCGTCGGGCGTGCAGGTCGACACGAAGCCGCTGCATTCGGTGAGGCCGTAGGCGGTGACGACGGTGTCGACGCCGAGATCGCGCTGGATGCGTTCGATGAGCACCACCGGCACGATCGCGGCACCGGTGACAACGAGTCGCAGGGTCGACAGGTTGAAGCCATCGCGGTCAACGGCGTCGAGGATGGTCTGGAAGATGGTGGGAGCGCCGGGGAAGATGGTGGCGCGCTCGTCGTCGACCAGTTTCATCGCGGCGGTGGGTGAGTACACCGCGAGCGGCAGCATCGTCACACCGAACAGGACGCACGGCAGGATGCCGGCCTTGTAGCCGAAGGTGTGGAAGTAGGGGTTCACCATCAGGTAGCGATCGCCGGGATGCAGGCTGCCATTGGCGCCCCACGCATGCGACCCGGCCAGCGTCTGACGATGGGTTGCCATGACGCCCTTGGACTTTCCGGTGGTTCCGGAGGTGAACAGGATGTCGGAGAGATCGTCGGGGCACACCGCGTCGGCCCGACGATCGGCCTCGGTGAGCGACTCCGCAGTGCCACGTTCGAGGAAGTCGTGCCACGACGTGGCCGGCTCGGGTGGCACGGCCTTGGGCGCGAGCGGTACCTGGATGATCACGTCGGGCATCGCATCGGCATGATCGGCCAGCAGTTCGGCGAGATGGTCGGAGCCGAGGAATTCGCCCGACACGATCACCGCGCGAGCGGCCGACCGCTCGATGATCTCGATGGCCTCCCCGACGGTGTAGCGCGTGTTGAGCGGCACCAGGGTGGCGCCCGCGTAGTGCGAGCCGAGCGCGGCGATCGGCCAGTGGAAGCTGTTGGGCGCCCAGATCGCCACCCGGTCACCGGGCTCGATGCCGGACGCAACCAGGGAACCGGCGAATGCGCGGACGACGCCGTGGAATTGCGCCCACGTCAATTCCAGGTGTGGATGTGTCGAGGGATGCCACTGGCCGTCGATGATGGCGATACGGTCGGGCCAGGTGGCGGCGGCGCGATGCAGCGCGGCCGGTGTGGTCTGCGGGTAGCTCGCGGCGGGCGTCGACGAGGGCTGCTCCATGGTCCTTAACCTAGCACCAGCCCCAACCTAGCACTTGCTTGGTGGGCTATGCTGACGGTCATGACCTCGATCAACCTCGCGGATCGGGCCGTCGACCTCGGCGAATGGGCCCGGAGTCGGTCGGCAGAGTCGACGCCCCGTGCCGCCGACGAGTTCGCCGCAGCCGTGCGTGCGTGGCTCGACGAGAATCTCGCCGGTGAGTTCGAGTACCTCAGGGGTCGCGGCGGCCCGGGTAGCGAGCACGAGTTCTTCGACGGCCGGCTGGCCTGGGATCGACATCTCGCCGCTTCTGGTTGGACCTGCCTGGGCTGGCCCGCCCGGTACGGCGGACGCGGTGCGACGCTGGAACAGCGCATCATCTTTCACCGCGAATACGCCCGCGCCAACGCACCCGCTCGCGTCAACCACCTCGGCGAAGAACTTCTCGGACCCACACTGATCGAGTTCGGGACCGAGGAGCAGAAGCAGCGCTTCCTGCCCGGTATCGTCGACGTCACCGAGCTGTGGGCGCAGGGCTATTCCGAACCCGGCGCCGGGTCGGATCTGGCGGGTGTGTCGACCACCGCTCGGCTCGACGACGGACGCTGGATCGTCAACGGACAGAAGATCTGGACCTCCCTCGCCCATGTGGCCCAATGGGTGTTCGTACTGTGCCGCACCGAGCCTGGCTCCACGCGGCACAGTGGACTCAGCTTCTTGCTGGTGCCGATCGACCAGCCCGGCGTCACCGTCCGGCCGATTCAACAACTCACCGGCACATCGGAATTCAACGAGGTGTTCTTCGACGACGCCGTCGCCGACGCCGACCTCATCGTGGGTGAACCCGGCGACGGCTGGAAGGTCGCGATGGGGCTCTTGCAGTTCGAGCGTGGCGTGTCCACGCTCGGGCAGCAGGTGGGATTTGCCCGCGAACTCGACAACCTCGTCGACACCGCGAAAAGCAATGGCGCCATCGATGATCCGGAGATCGCGAGCCGGCTGGCGCGGGCATCGATCGGCCTGAAGGTGATGGGTGCGCACGCTCAGCGCACCCTCGATGGGGACGTAACGAATCAGGCTGGGGCCGCCTCGGTGTCGAAGTTGTTGTGGGCCAACTGGCATCGGGATCTCGGTGAGCTTGCAGTGGACGTGGTCGGTGCGCCGTCGTTGATCGCTCCCGCGGCCACCGTCGAAGGTGTGGTCAACGACATCACCGATCCCGAGAACGTCGAACTCGACGACTGGCAACGACTGTTCCTGTTCACCCGCGCCGACACCATTTATGGCGGTTCGAATGAGGTGCAGCGCAACATCATCGCCGAGCGCGTGCTCGGCCTACCCCGAGAGGCCCGGCAGTCATGACCCAGACCCCAGTGCGCTCACCGCTCGCGGCTGTCCCCACCGAGATCCCCGGGCACGGTTTGCTGCTCGGCAAGAAGGTGGTGGTCACCGCGGCCGCGGGCACCGGCATCGGTTTTGCGAGCGCGCGCCGTGCCCTGCTCGAGGGCGCCGACGTCCTCGTCAGCGACTGGCACGAACGCCGACTCGGCGAGGCGGCCCGGAAACTCGCCGATGAGTTCCCCGAGCGCGCCGTGTCGCAGGTTCCCTGCAACGTGCAGGAGACCGCGCAGGTCGACGCGCTGATCGACAGTGCCGCAACCGAACTGGGCCGCATCGACGTGCTGGTCAACAACGCCGGCCTGGGCGGGGAGACGCCGGTCGCCGAGATGTCCGACGAGGAGTGGGACCGCGTTGTCGACATCACCCTCACCGGTACCTTCCGTGCAACGCGCGCTGCGCTGCGCTACTTCGGCGGCGTCGAACACAATGGGGTGATCGTCAACAACGCGTCGGTGCTCGGCTGGCGTGCGCAACGCGGTCAGGCGCACTATGCGGCGGCCAAGGCTGGTGTCATGGCGCTGACCCGTTGTGCCGCAGTGGAAGCCGCCGACGTGGGGGTGCGCATCAACGCGGTCGCACCATCGATCGCCAAACACCCCTTCCTGGCCAAGGTGACCAGCGACGACCTGCTCGACGAACTCGCGTCCCGGGAGGCCTACGGCCGAGCCGCGGAGGTGTGGGAGGTTGCCGCGACGATCGCCATGCTGGCCAGCGACTACACCACGTACCTGACCGGCGAGGTGGTCTCCATCTCCAGCCAACGAGCTTGACCGACAACAACAACCACCAGGAGCAACCATGTCCACTCCGCAGGCCTACATCGTCGACGCGATCCGCACCCCGGTCGGCAAACGCAATGGCTCACTCGCCAAGACCCATCCCGCCGATCTCGGCGCCCACATCATCTCCGCACTCGTCGAGCGCACCGGGATCGACCCGGCCGCCGTCGACGACGTGGTGTTCGGCTGCCTCGACACCATCGGCGGGCAGGCGGGCAACGTGGCCCGGACCGCATGGCTCGCCGCCGGTATGCCGCTGGAAGTGCCTGGGACAACAGTGGATCGGCAGTGCGGGTCGTCGCAGCAGGCCATCCATTTCGCCGCGCAGGGCGTCATGAGCGGCACCCAGGACATCGTCGTCGCGGGTGGACTGCAGAACATGAGTGCCATCCCGATCTCGCAGGCGATGATCGCGGGCAAGGAGTTCGGCTACAGCACGCCGACCGCGGAGTCGGTGGGCTGGCAGGAGCGATTCGGCGACGCGCAGATCTCGCAGTTCGTCGGCGCCGACATGATGGCCCAGCGCTGGGATCTGTCCCGGGAAGATCTCGAGCGGTGGGCGCTGCAGTCGCATGAACGCGCCCGCGCGGCCATCGCGGCCGGCCGCTTCGACAACGAGAACGTCCCGCTCGGCGACTGCGTCGTCGACGAATGCCCACGGGAGACGTCGATGGAGAAGATGGCCGGTCTCGCGCCGCTCGCCGAGGGGTCGGTGCTGACCGCGGCGGTCGCGTCGCAGATCGCGGACGGTTCGTCGGCCGCGCTCGTCGTGTCCGAGAAGGCACTCAAGGAGCACGGTCTGACGCCGCGTGCGCGCATCCATCACCTGTCGGTGCGCGGCGACGACCCGGTGATGATGCTGTCCGCACCCATCCCCGCGACCAAGTACGCGCTCGAGAAGACCGGTCTGAGCATCGACGACATCGACGTCGTGGAGATCAACGAGGCCTTCGCGCCCGTCGTATTGGCATGGTTGAAGGAGACCGGCGCCGATCCCGCGAAGGTCAATCCGAATGGTGGCGCCATCGCGCTCGGCCACCCGCTCGGCGCCACCGGCGCGAAACTGTTCGCGACCCTGCTGGGCGAACTCGAACGCACCGGGGGCCGCTACGGCCTGCAGACGATGTGCGAGGGCGGTGGCACGGCCAACGTGACGATCATCGAGCGCCTGGGCTGAGCCGGGCCGGTCTCAGCCGGTGACGATGGCCTGATCTGTGGCCGTCGTGTCCCGATCCTTCTGACAACAGGCGTAGCCACATGCCTGTGATCTGGCGCATACTATGGTGTGGAACGGGCGGACATATTCGTTTCAACCGCCACATCACGACCAAATCGGAGGATCTCGATGACCAAGCCTGCTGAGACCGGCGCCGGGGTGACAAACGCGGATCGCCGCGAGTCATCTGAAGAACACACGATGGCAGAGCTGGTCGAGATCCAGCGGGCCGCGTTCTTGCGCGACGGCATCCCGAGCGCGGACGTTCGCATCGACCGCATCACTCGACTGTCGGCGCTGCTGCTCGACAACGCCGAGGAGATCGCGGAAGCGCTCGCCGAGGACTTCGGTTCGCGACCGCGCGAGCTGTCGCTGGCCACCGACGTCGCCGGCTGCATGATCGACCTCGCCCACCAGCGCCGGGGCGTCAAGGAGTGGATGGCCGAGACCAACACCGCCAAGCTGCAGGGAATGCTCGGCTTCAAGCAGCGGGTGCGCCACGACCCGCTCGGCGTCGTCGGAATCATGGGCCCGTGGAACTTCCCACTGCAGCTGACCTTCGTGCCGGCGGGTTCGGCCTTCGCGGCGGGTAACCGCGTCGTCATGCGTCCGTCGTCGATCACCGCACGCTGCACCGAGGTGGTCGCCAAGCATGCGCCCAAGTACTTCTCGATCGAAGAGTTGGCGGTCATAACACCCAAGCACGGTTCGGGGTCGGACTTCGCCAAGCTCAAGGTCGACCACATGTTCTTCACCGGGTCGCCCGACGTCGGCGCGTCGGTGGCGCAGGAGGCCGCGAAGAACCTCGTGCCGGTGACGCTCGAGCTGGGCGGCAAGAACCCGGCCGTCGTCGACGTCGATGCCGACATCGACAAGGCCGCCAACATGCTGGCCGACGCCCGCATGGTCAACGGTGGCCAGGTGTGCCTGTGCCCCGACTACGTGTTCGTTCCCGAATCGAAGCTGGGTGAGTTCACCGACAAGGTGGTCGCACGCTGGACCAAGAACTTCCCGACGATCTACGACAACGAGCAGTTCACGTCGACGATCAACCAGAAGAACTACGACCGCATCGTCGGACTGATCGAGGATGCCGAGTCGCTGGGAGCGGCAAAGCGTCAGGTGATCCCGGGTGGCGAGCCGCTGCCGGACGCCGAGCGCCGCAAGATCCCGCCGACGCTGCTGACCGGGGTCAAGGCCGGCATGAAGATCGAGGAGGACGAGGTCTTCGGTCCGGTCCTCACCGTGTACCCCTACCGCGAGTTCGGTGAGGTGATCAGCCACATCACGTCGCATCCGCATCCGCTGACCATGTACTGGTGCGGCGACGACAACGACCGTTTCGCCGCGCTCGCCGACGGCACGCGCAGCGGTTCGATCAACGGCAACGACTTCGCCGCACACATGTTCGGCGCCGACCTGCCGTTCGGTGGCGTCGGTCGCTCGGGCATGGGTGGCTACCACGGCAAGACCGGTTTCGAGACGTTCAGCCACGCACGTGCGATCGCCTTCTCGACACTGCCGGTGTCGATCGCCGAGATGATGTCGCCGCCGTTCCTGCCCAAGGACACGAAGCTGACGAACAACCAGATGAAGATGTGGAACTTCTTCAACAAGCGTGCGATGAAGAAGGTGCGCAAGCGCCTGCGCTGACCTGTTCTGCTGATGTGACACCCCCTTGGCCGGGGCCGTTGTGAGACGGTCCCGGCCAAGCGCTTGCTAGGGTGGGTCAGACCCTCAGGAGGTGTGGTGTCACCACGCAATAGCACGCAGACGTCGCGTCGCGACGAGTTGCTGGCCACGGCCGGGCGGATGTTCGCCGAGCAGGGTCTGCGATCCACCACGGTGCGTGACATCGCCGACGCCGCCGGGATTCTGTCGGGCAGCCTCTATCACCATTTCGACTCCAAGGAGTCGATGGTCGACGAGATCTTGCGTGGCTTCCTCGACGACCTCTTCGACCGCTACCGCGCGATCGCCGCTGCCGGTCTCACGGCCACCGAGACGTTGCGCCAGTTGGTGATTGCGTCCTTCGAGTCGATCGACGCCCAGCGCAACGCCGTCGCGATCTACCAAGACGAAGCCAAACGCCTTGCCGGACAAGCACGTTTCGCCTACATCGGCGAACTCAACACCGAGTTCCGGCAACTCTGGCAGTCGGTGCTGCAACGCGGCGTCGACGACGGCGAGTTCCGGGCCGACCTCGACGTCGAACTCGTCTACCGCTTCATGCGCGACACCGTGTGGGTCGCCGTGCGCTGGTACCGCCCAGGTGGAACCCTCACCGTCGAGGCGATCGCCGATCAGTACCTGTCCGTCGTCCTCGACGGCATCCTCCCGCGGTAGCCGCCCGCCCTCACCCGAGCTCTCCGAGCCTGCTGAGTAGCCGTGGTGTTGCCATCGGTACCGGTCCACGTCGGCCGAAATACTCACGAGGGACGTCGGAGACGAAGGTGGTGGCGATGTCGCGGTCGTAGAGGACGTCGACAAGATGCAGGAACCGTTGTGCCGGTTCGCGACCCGCGGTAGACAGGTCGGGGATTCCGGTGACCATCCATCGGCGGAAGCGATCGCTGAGGGTCAGATAGTCGGTGGCGCCGAGCGGACGTCCGCAGATGTCCGCGAAGTCGACCCACAGAAGGTGCGGTTCGGCGCGTCGTGCCGGCAGCGTCCGGTCGGCAACGGACACTGGGCATCGATACTCCACGGCGTCTGCGGGGATGGTGGTGGTCCATCGTCCCGACGCGAATCCGGAATCGCGACTCGATACCGTCCGATAGTCCACGCCCGCATCCAAAAGAATTGTGGTGCACGAGTTTTGGATCAGATTGATCGTCGGTAGGAAACCATCGTGGAACAGCGGGTTCGGCATGAGTTCGGTGGGGGTGCGGTTCGACGTGAACACCACGCGCACACCGTGTTCGGCTGCGTAGCGGAGGATTCTCGCGACGAAGATCCCGTCGGCCGGGTCGTCGACGTCGAAGTCATCGAAGCACACCACCGAACGTGAGCCGATCAGTTCGGCCACTGCCGGGTCGAGCCCGCCCGCTCGCCGAATCGCGTGATGGAGGTCCCGTATGAAGGTGTGCCAGTGAACCCGCAGGACAGCTTGAGTCGGTAGTGCCGATGCGAACACGTCCATGAGCCACGATTTGCCGCGACCGGGTGGTCCGGTCAGGTACAGCCAGCGGTCGCTCTCGCGCAGCACTGTGGCGGCGCGACTCTGTGTCGGGTCGAGCGTGAAGCCGGCACGTGCTGCTGCCTCGTCGAATGTGTGCGGACCGGCGATGACCTGCGGGGATCGACGCCGACGCGGTGACTGCATACGGTAACTCTATCATCATAGAGTCTTGTGCTACCGTCGATGCATGCCTCGCCCCGGCCGTCGGCCTGCCATCTGCGACGCGGCCATCGAGCTTGCTGCAACCGGTGGTACGCACGCAGTCACCCATCAGGGCGTCGACCGTCGGCTCGATCTGCCTCGGGGCTCGACGTCGTACTACTACCGGACAAGAGAGGCGCTGGTCGGGGCCGCGGCGGAGCGTTTGGTGGAACGCTCACGCGAGCGGTTCGAGTCGCGGATGGCCGGGGAGCCGATGCTTCCGGGAGTATTGATCGCGGACTATCTCGATGAATTACTCACCGAACGACGTGCCGATGTGTTCGCCAGGCTGGCCCTGGCCCTCGACCCCTCGCTGGCCGTCGGCACGCGAGATGCGCTGTCCCGGTGCTTCTTCTCGCTGCCGGCAGCAGAACGATTGATGACCGCGCTGTCGGCTTCCGATCCTCGTGCGGCTGATTCTCGTACTGCGGCCGATGAACTGGTCACCGTGCTGGAGGGAATTGTCGCCGCTCACACGTACGGGCTGCATCGTCGAGCGGGAGTTGGCAGGGGAGACCTCGCAGAGACGGTGCGACCGTTGGTGGAGAGAATGTTGCCGATCAGTTCGGAACCGCCGCCGACCAGCGGATCGGCGGGCCCGGCGTCGCGGTGAGGACACCGCGCTCACCGAGGACGATGAGGTGCGCGTTGGTTTCGCGTAACGCCATGTACGCCAAGCCTTCCGAGAGTTCGGAGAACGGTCGGGACCAGGTGACCGATCGGGTGATCTCCCAGGGCGTGGACTCCGGATCCTTGCGCACGGCGGCGGTGATCTCGTCGAGCCGTTGCTCGTGATGGCCCAACAGGTCGGTGACGCGATCGGCGAGCCCACGGAACCGGTACTCGTGCGACGGCAATGCCTCGAGATCGCCGACGTTCTCGGTATTCGCCAGCGACACGAGGTATTCGGCGAGCGGATCGGGCGAACTGAAAATACTCGTCGACACGTTCGGGCTGATGCGCGGAAGCAGATGATCGCCGGTGAACATCACGCCGGCGTCGTCGTCGGCGAAACACATGTGTCCGGCGGTGTGGCCGGGGGTCCACATCGCGCGGACGTTCCAGCCCGGAAGGTTGAGCGGCTCATCGTGGTCGAGTTCGACGTCGACCTTGCGTCCGTCGGGCAGTCGGACGAACACGTTGAGGCCACTACGGGACGGATCGATGCGCGGGCCGCCGAGCGTCTCGGATTCGGCGATCTCGGCGTCGATCTCGGCGGCCACCTCGGCATCGGTGTGATACCGCAGGTGCCGTGCGTCGTTGCGGTGCATCGCCAGCACCGGATCGGCGTGTTCGAGGAGGCGCGGGACCAGGCCGAAATGGTCGGGATGTAGGTGTGTGATCGACACATGCCGCACGTCGGCGATGTCGTGACCGGTGGCATGGATGCCGTTCACCAGCGCCTGCCACGACTCGTCGGCATTCCATCCGGTGTCGATCAGAGCAAGTCCGTCGGGAAGTGCGAGCGCGTAGACGAGGATGTAGCGCAGTGGATTGCCGGGCATCGGCACCGGGATCGACCACAGGCCCGGTCGGACTTCCTCGACCCGCGGCATCTGTTTGGCGGCCCACGCCTCGCGCTGGTGGTGACCGGTGACCTCGATCGTATGCATCAAACCTCCTGAAGGCCGACACGCGTCAGGGCTGACGACGGCCTCAAATCCATACGATCACAGCACTTGGTTGCGCTCAACAACAAGTTGCTACTGTGACGTGAGTAACACGGACGAAGGGGTTCACGCATGGTCGGTCAGTTCACGCCCCAGACAGATGCGGCAATTCAGGTCGCACGGCAGCAAACCCTGTCTGACCTGCTTCGACGCACCGCCGCGCGACTACCGGACAAGGTCGCTATCATCAACGGGTCGCGCGAGTTGACCTTCGCCGAGTTCGACGCGGCGGTCAATCGATGTGCCAACGCTCTTGTCGCGCGCGGGCTCGACAAGGGGCAACGACTGGCCCTCGTCAGCCACAACAACTGGCAGTTCGCGGTCCTCCACTACGCGACCGCCCGGCTCGGCGTCATCCTCGTGCCGGTGAACTTCGGGTTGGGTGCCGCCGAGATCGCCTACATTCTCGAACACTCAGGGGCGTCGGCCGTGGTGGCCGAGGACGCTCTGGCGCCGGTCGTCACCGACGCTGTGCAGCAGGCCGGTGTCGACGTGGTCGGAGGATTCATCACCACCGGTCCCGACCGTCCCGACACCGAGTGGGAGGACGTCGACGCGTGGATGCTCGACGGTGATGCGACGCCACCGCAGGTGTCCGTCGCTGACGACGATCCGCTGCGGCTGATGTACACCTCGGGCACCGAATCGCGGCCCAAGGGTGTGCTGCTGTCCTCGAAATCGCTGATCAATCAGTATGTTTCGTGTGTCATCGACGGCGGGATGAGCGCCGACGACATCGAAATCCATTCGCTCCCACTGTTTCACTGCGCCCAGCTGGACTGTTTCCTGTCGGTCGACGTGTACCTGGGCGCGACCAGCATCATCCTGCCGGGACCCGATCCGGCGACGGTCCTCGAGACGATCGAATCGCGCGGCGTCACCAAACTGTTCTGCCCACCGACCGTGTGGATCTCGTTGCTGCGTCACCCCGATTTCGACCGTCGCGACCTGTCGTCGTTGCGCAAGGGCTACTACGGAGCGTCGGCTATGCCGGTCGAGGTGTTGCGTGAGATGGCACAACGCCTTCCGCAGGTGTCGCTGTGGAACTTCTACGGCCAGACCGAGATGTCGCCGCTCGCCACGATCCTGTTGCCGCACGAACAGATCGAGCACGCAGGCTCGGCGGGTCGGGCTGCGCTCAACGTAGAGACCAGGGTGGTCGACGACGAGGACAACCCGGTGCCCACCGGTGAGGTCGGCGAGATCGTGCACCGCAGCCCGCACGCGTGCCTCGGCTACTACAACGATGAGGAGAAGACCGCGGCGGCCTTCCGCAACGGGTGGTTCCATTCCGGCGATCTGGGTGTCATCGACGCCGACGGCTATCTGGCAGTGGTCGACCGCAAGAAGGACATGATCAAGACCGGCGGCGAGAACGTCGCCTCACGCGAGGTCGAGGAGGCGATCTACCGCCTCGACGGCGTGGCCGAGGTCGCGGTGTTCGGTGTGCCGCATCCCAAATGGATCGAGGCGGTCACCGCCGTCGTTGTCCCCAAGGAGGGGGCAACGATCACCGAAGACGATGTCGAAAAACATCTTTCGGACATTCTCGCCGGCTACAAACGACCCAAGTACGTGGTGTTCGCCGACGCGCTACCGAAGAACCCGAGCGGCAAGATCCTCAAGAAAGACCTACGCACCGAGCATGCCGGCATCGCCACGTGACGGTCGCCGGGCTCACCCCAACGAGCCGAGTGCCTTCAGTCGTTCATGCGCTTGCGTCATGATCGATTGAATGAGTTCGTCGCAGCTGGGCAGGTCGTCGATCATGCCGACCACCTGGCCCGACGCCAGCACACCCGCACGGGTGTCGCCCTCAACCAGCCCGGCTTTGAGCAGCATGGGGGTGTTGCCGGCCATGATGATCTGTTGCCAGGTGCGCTCACCGGATTTGCGCATCGACCGTCCGTCGCGCAGCATCGTGGTCCACCGCATCCCGGTCATCTGCTTGAACTCGTTGGCATTTCGTGCCGCCGCGTACAGTGCCTTGACCCGGCTGCCGCCTTCGAGTGCTTCGACGAGCGGGGTGCGCAGCACCCGATGCGGCATGCCGTCAACCTTCACCGACACCACGGTGTCACCGAGACCTCGTTGCAAGTATTCCTGCTTGACGGTGTCGGGGACGGCGCTGTCGGAGGTGAGCAGAAAGCGCGTGCCCATCGCGACACCTTCGGCCCCGTAGGCCAGCGCGGCGGCCAGTCCTCGCCCGTCGAAGAAGCCGCCGGCGGCGACCACCGGCATGTCGATACCCTTGGCCGACAACGCATCCAGCACCGACGGCAGCAGCAGGGTGGTGGCCACCGGTCCGGTGTGGCCGCCGCCTTCGCCGCCCTGCA
This sequence comes from Gordonia sp. NPDC003585, assembly GCF_040610755.1. Taxonomy (NCBI): domain Bacteria; kingdom Bacillati; phylum Actinomycetota; class Actinomycetes; order Mycobacteriales; family Gordoniaceae; genus Gordonia; species Gordonia sp. NPDC003585. Next base: position 26,757 of record NZ_JBEXMX010000062.1, read on the forward strand.
CGATGACCGCGTCGGCGCCCCAGGAAGCAACCTTCACCGCATGCTTGGCGGCGCCGATGGACGGGATGACCACCACACCATGTTCTTTGAGCTTGGCGATGAGTTCTTGCTTGGGTGCCAGCGCGAACGACGCGACCTTGACACCCTCGCGGATCAGCAGATCGATCCGCTGCCCGGCATCGGTGGCGTCGGCACGGATGTTGACGCCGAAGGGCTTGTCGGTCAACGACTTCGTCTTGGCGACTGCGGCCTCGAGCTCGGGGTAGGTCATGGTCGCCGACGCGAGGATGCCCAATCCGCCGGCATTCGACGTGGCCGACGTGAGTGCCGGGCCCGAGACCCAGCCCATCCCGGTCTGCACCACCGGATACTCGACGCCGACCAACTCGGTGAACTTCGTGGGCAGCGAGGCGGCCCGCGCCGATGCCGTCATCGAACTTCTCGATTCCGAACACCCTTGGGATCAAGTACGTCCCGGACGAGTCCGAGTTCCTCATCGGTGGGGCGACGAGTCTCGGGGGCGTCGGTAAGCCCCGCGATCTCGAAGCTCGTGTTCTCGGCCACCTCGTCGGCCGTGACGCCGGGATGCAACGACAGCGCGCGCATGGTGTGGTCGGGCCCGCCGAAGTCGAAGACACCGAGGTTGGTCACCACACGGTGGATGTCGAGGTCGTCGAAGGCCGGGTTGGATGGGTCGGCCTTGTCGTAGCCGACGCCGCAGACGATGTCGACCGTGTCGACAAACACGCGTGCCGAGTGCCGGGCCACCCAATAGCTCGTCGGGTGATTGATGGTGTTGCCGGGAGCGCCACGCGCACCGAACATCTGGCGCGTCGGATGCTGAAGCGGCCCGAAGGCCGACAGATTCTGGTTGCCGAATCGGTCGATCTGGTTGGCTCCCATCACCACATGGCGACGGCCCGACGCGACGACGTCGAACACCTTGCGGAATGGCAGCCAGCCCTCGATGGGACCCGAGCGTCCGATGGCCGGGGTGTCGGCGAAGATCAGCGCCTCGCCGTCGGTGATGAGCAGGTCCGGTTCGGTGGTGAGCCGAGCCAGTCGCGCGCCGAGAAGGGGGGTGGGTGCCATCGGCGACGCCAGGATCTCGCCTGCACCGGAAAAGATCTCGGCGCAAGCGATCACGCAGTACTCGGCCCGAGTGACCGCAGTCTCGGTGGTCTCGGTGGTCGTCACTTGCCGTCCTCCTTTGTCTCGGCCCGCTCTGCCTGCCAGGCTGCGACTTCGCGCTGATAGGTTGCCTCGTCGACGCGAAGGAAGCGCTCCGAGAACGCTTCCCAGGTCTCGGGTTCCTTGGCGGATTCGACGTAGAACTGCTGGAAGCTCTCATCCCTGCCGTAATCTCCGGCGAACGTGAAGTGTGCACCGTTGAGGGTGTGCACAACGCGATCGACGTTCATGCGGTTCAGCAGAAGGCGCTGTTGCGGAACGGATTTCACCAGCACTTCGGTGGACACCAGCTGGTCGGTCTCCAGATAGCGGCGATCGGCTGCGGCGCAGTACAGGTCGTCGAAGTACGGGTCGATACCGGTGTAGGCGGCGTTGCCGTAGCTGTCGGCGAGGTCGAGGTGGACGAAGGCCGCGTCGAGTCGCAATGCCGGCATGGCGATCAGCGTCTGGGTTCGCCCGTCGGGGTCGGCGTACGGCGACTCGACCGTCTTCAATTCGCCCTCCCAGAACCGCAGGACGTCCGAGCCCAGACCCGCGCGAATCGGCAGGAAGGGCAGGCGCGCAGCTGCTGCCTCGAGCCCGCACTTCACCATGCCCTCGTCCATCTCGCGCACCTCGATCGCGCCGGTCGTGCGCGCCTTGGCGAACCAGGGGTCGTAGAACGGCGCCGAGTCCAGGGACACGAACCCGTAGTACGCGCGCCGGACTTTGCCTGCGGCGCACAGCAAACCGAGATCTGGCCCGCCGTAGGTGACCACCGTGAGGTCCTTGACGTCGGACCGGGCGATGGCCCGCACCAGGGCCATCGGTTTGCGTCGCGAACCCCAGCCGCCGATGCCGATGGTCATCCCATCGCGCAGCTCGGCCACCACGTCGTCGAGCGTGCTGGTCTTGTCGGTCGTCATGTCAGGCCGGTCCTCCGTTGGCGTGAGCTGCAGCGCTGGTTTTGGGCTTTCCGGTGGCGACGAAGGCATCGCGGTGTTCGTCGGCGACGCCGGCGAGGTTGAGTTCGAAGGTGAAGCCCTGCTCCAGCCGGTAACTCGACTTCACGTCCACCGGGTCGATGTGGTTGATCGCTTCCTTCGCCGCCCGGATCACGCGGGTGTCCTTGGCGGCGATCATCTCGGCGACTTCCAGTGCGGTGTCGAGCAATTGCTCGCGCGGCACGACGCGATACACCGAGCCGAAGTGCTCGAGTTGCTGTGCCGTCACATTCTGGGCCGTGTAGTACAGCGTGCGCATCATGTGCTGCGGAACGAGGCGCGCCAGATGCGTGGCCGCGCCGAGTGCGCCGCGATCCACCTCGGGCAACCCGAAGACCGCATCGTCGGAGGCCACGATGACGTCGGCGTTGCCGACGAGGCCGACGCCGCCACCGACGCAGAACCCGTTGACCGCCACGATCACCGGGACCGCGCAGTCGTAGACGGCGGAGAAGGCCGCGGCGCAACCGCGATTGGCGCCGATGAGAGCGTCGAAGCCGTCGGTGGCCTGCATCTCCTTGATGTCGACGCCCGCGTTGAACCCACGGCCCTCGGCGCGCAGCACCACGACATGGGTGTCGGGGTCGTCTCCGGCTGCGGTGATCGCGTCGGCCAATTCGAACCAGGCAGCCGAGGGCAGTGCGTTGACCGGGGGATAGTCGACGGTCACCGTCACGATCCCGGATGCGGTGGTGTCGGTGGTGATCGGCACTCGTGCTCCTCTCGTCGAGCATCGAACATCAGAGAAATCGAACCAAGCAAGTGCTTGGTTGTTTGGTAGGGTAGCACCCATGGAGACGCAGTCACAGGTCGATCTGGGCCTGACAGGCACGGTCGTCCTGGTGACCGGCGGTGCTCGAGGGGTTGGCGCGGGAATCACCAGGACGCTCGTCGGGCTCGGCGCGGTGCCGGTGATCTGCGGCCGCAGCCCCGACAACGTGGTCGCCGACCTGCGCGACGTCGAGTTCGTGGCCTGCGACGTGCGCGACGACGCGGCGGTCGAGGCGATGATCCGGCAGATCGCCGACGAGCACGGCCGGATCGACGGGGTGGTCAACAACGCGGGCGGGTCGCCGTTTGTACCGGCGGCCGACGCGTCGGCCCGGTTTACCGGCAAGATCGTCGAACTCAACCTGCTGGCGCCGATGATCGTCGCGCGCCACGCCAACGCCGTCATGCAGACCCAGGCGGACGGCGGCGCGATCGTCAACGTGTCGAGCGTCAGTGGGCACCGGCCATCGCCGGGGACATCGGCCTACGGTGCCGCGAAGGCGGGACTCGACAACCTGATGTCGTCGCTGGCGGTCGAATGGGCGCCGCGCGTGCGGGTCAACTCCGTCGTGGCCGGGCCGGTCGAGACCGAACAGTCGCACCTGCACTACGGCGATGCGGACGGGGTCGCTGCGGTCGGCGCGACCATCCCGATGGGTCGGATGGCCACTCCCGCCGACATCGGAAATGCGGTGTCATTCCTGCTGTCCCCGTTGGCCGGATACGTCACCGGGTCGACGCTGACGGTGCACGGCGGCGGCGAGAAGCCGGCCTTCCTGGATGCGGCCACAGTGAACAACGAGACGGTTGGAACAGCAAGCTGAGAGGGAAAAGTCTTGGGTGACAGGGTGAACGAGGGTCGGGTCGCGATCGTGACCGGCGCCGGGCAGGGTATCGGACGGGCGCATGCGCTGGCCTTCGCGGCCGACGGCGCGCGGGTCGTGGTCAACGACTATGCGGCCGACGCGGCAGCGGCCGTGGCCGACGAGATCCGCGCCGCCGGTGGGGAAGCTGTGGCCTCGGTCGGCGACGTCGCCGATTGGGATTACGGTGCCGCGCTGGTGGACACGGCGGTGAGCGAGTTCGGTCGTCTCGACATCCTGGTCAACAATGCCGGATTCGTCCGCGACCGCATGCTGGTGTCGCTGTCGGAGGACGAATGGGATGCCGTGGTGCGGGTTCATCTGAAGGGGCACTTCGTCACCCTGCGGAGCGCCAGCGCGTACTGGCGGGCCGAGTCCAAGGCGGGACGGCAGCCGGCCGGACGCATCATCAACACGAGTTCCGGTGCGGGACTGTTCGGTTCGGTCGGCCAGGGCAACTACGTGGCGGCCAAGGCCGGCATCCTCGGTCTCACCATCCAGGCAGCGGCGGAACTGGGCGGCTACGGAGTCACCGCCAACGCGATCGCCCCCGCGGCTCGCACGCAGATGACGATGGGCGCCGGCGACGACATGGCCGCACAGATGGCGGCACCGGCCGACGGCTCGTTCGATGTGATGGACCCGGCCAACATCTCCCCACTCGTGGTCTGGCTGGGGTCACCCGAATCGGCGTCGGTCACCGGCCGCGTCTTCGAGGTCGAAGGCGGGCGGATCACCGCGCTCGACGGGTGGCAGCGCAGCGTCGAACGTGACAAGGGATCCCGTTGGGAGCCCGCCGAACTCGGTCCCGTCGTCGAAGAGCTGCTGGCCAAGACGCCCGAACCCGTGCCCGTGTACGGCGCCCGGTGAGCGAGCGCGACGCCGCACGCATCGCGGCCGCCAAGGCCTACGTCGATGCGTTGGTGAGCCACGACGCGTCGGCCGTCTCTCTCCATCCCGATTGCACGCGAGTGGAATTCGGGGTGAAGACCGGACGCAACGGTCCACACATCGCGCGCAGTCTCGCGCGGGGCCCGCAGTTCCGTCTGATCCACCGCATCAGCGATTTCGAGGCGGAGGTCGACGGACACAGTGTGTCAACCCGGTACTATGTCCACGTCGCGCCGAAGTTTCTCGGGCTGGCGGCCAAGGTGTCGGAGACCTTCGTCGTCGACGAGGGCGATCAGATCCGGGCCATCGTGGCGCGATTCGGGGTGCCGCGGCGGGTGTGAGCACTATCTTGCTGTCCTGTTGACAACCGCCCAAGCATTCGTGAAATGGGCGCTATCGTCACCGGAATGATTGGCCCCGGCTTACCACCGTTGATGTCCCGCCCGGTCCGTGATCGCCCCCGCGAACGCCTTGCGTCGCTTGGCCCGGCGGCGCTCAGCGACGCCGAGTTGGTGGCAATCCTTCTCGGGTCGGGCACGCGTGGCAGACCTGCAACAGAATTGGCCGCCGTATTGCTTGCAGAACTGGGCGGTGTGGCCGGAATTGCTAACGCAGACGTTGACGAACTGGCTAGGCACTCTGGGATCGGTGCCGCCAAGGCCAGCACCCTCGTGGCGGCGTTCGCACTATCCTCGCGACTATCCCTCGTTCACGCACCGGTAGTCGCCTCGTCGGCAGACATTGCGGCTGCGGCGATCTCGCGGATCGGCAGCGTACGAACCGAGCACGTTCTGCTGCTGATCCTCGACGCCGCGAGATCCTTGCGCTGGCACTTCGACACGATGCGGTGGCAATTGCGTTGGCGCACAACCATCCGGGTGGCACCGTGATTCCGAGCACTGAGGACCGTGAGGCCACGCAACGCCTTCGCCGGGCCACCCGGGAAGTAGGTATCCGATTCCTTGATCATGTCATCGTGAGTGGCGACGATTGGGCCAGCATCACAGCGCCGGACGTGAAGTAGCCGGACTATGGCCAGGTGATGATGACCTTGCCGGTGACCGCGTGCCGCCAGATGACTGCGCGTCCTTCGGCCAATGTGGGTATCCAAATCTCGAGATGCTTGAACTGGTGGCATGGGATGCACAGCGGGATGAGGTCGTCGGTGATGGTCCAGCCGCCGTCGATCGGGTGGGCATGGTTGTAGGGCTTGACGTGGTCGAGTTGGCATTCGGCCACGGGTCGTCCGCAGTAGGGTCCGCGGCAGTGGTGGTCAGTCAGCGCGATGGCGCGCCGCTGTGCGTCTGTTGGTTCGTAGTCCAACGCCCCGACCGGGGGTACGAGTAGCCCACCGTGTCCGGTGGGGTCGATCGGCGCCGGGTTGGG
>NZ_JBEXMX010000063.1:0-32824 GCF_040610755.1 Gordonia sp. NPDC003585
CCCCTATTTTTCGTGGATCATCGTCGCCGCGCCGCGCTCCACGGCCCTCTTCCCTCCTCCACGATCGCCGCCGCAGGCGGCGCGTGGGTCGCTGATTCGACGAGATCTCGGGTCGACCGGGACTCGGAGTCGAGAGCACTTGCCCCGCGGAGCTCTCTGAACGGACATTTCCTCTGGTCGGACTCTATTTTCGGCCTCACCACGGTTGCTACGTTGGCGCCATGATCCTGGAGGTCCTGGCCGCGGTCGATCCCAGCGGCACCGACGTCGGCGATGTTCTGGCGCGAAAGGGCGGCGGCAAGGGTTTCAAGGTCTCCGCGCCTCTCATCCTCATCGTCATCGCCGCCGTCATCGGGGTCATCGTGCGGTTCGCGTGGGCTCGTCGGGAGCAGATCGCAGGCTTTCTGAACTCCCTGAACTCGGGTACCCCCGGAAGCCGCAGCACTCCCCCAAGTCCCGCCGACGTCCGAGCCGCGATGGATCCGACGACGCCGCCGCAGACATTGGCGCACATGGTGAACAACGCACCGCCGCTGCGGCCGTACGTGGCTTCCAATCCCGCGGCCGAGCCGGACCTCTTGCGCTACCTCGGCACCCTCGGCGATCCCGCGATCAATCAGGCACTCAACGCACGAGGCGTCGGCAACCCGACCGCCCACCCCGGCATGAATGCCCCCGTGTCCGGTCCATCGATGGTCAAGCCGCCACCGGCCAGCGGTCCGACACCGCTCCCGCGTCAACCGGTTGGCGCACCGGGCCAGGTCTACCCGAGCGCACCCGTGCACGTCCGACCACCGACCGGCCCGATGCCGGGCAACGCGCCCCCGCGTCCGCACCAGCCCGGATATCGCGGCCCCGCCGGACCGCCGACCGGTCACCCCCAGTGGAATCCCGGACCGCCTCGGCCCTGACCACCCGACTCGGGAGTCGCATGTCCTGGCAAACTGTGCGACATGGCAGCGTTTCTTGTTCGTACGGTCTTCACCGGTTTCGCGTTGTGGATCGCGTCGCTCATCGTTCCGGGCATCGACTTCGTGGGCGGTTCCAACAACTGGGAGAAGCTGGGCATCGTCCTGGTGGTCGCAGTCATCTTCGGGCTGGTCAACGCGGTCATCAAGCCGATCGTGCAGATCATCGCGATCCCCTTCTACATCCTGACCCTCGGCCTCATCCACGTCGTGATCAACGCATTCATGCTGGAGATCACGGCGTGGATCACGCGTAACACCACGCATTGGGGAATCGAGGTCGACGACTTCTTCTGGTCGGCCATCTTCGGCGCCATCGTCATCTCGCTCGTCGGATGGGGATTCGCCATGCTCATGAAGGAGCCGTACGAATGAGGCGCCGGGCAGCCGTCGCCGCGGGCGTGCTCGCGGCCATCGTGGCGCTGGTCGCCGGTTGCGGCGACGACAGCTCATCGCCACAACGAACCGTCACCGTCGTGGGTACCGGCACCGTGACCGGAACCCCCGACACCGTCCGCGCCGACATCGGCATCGAGGCCACCGGCAGCGATGTGTCCGCGGCGCTCAACCAGGCGAGCACCAAGGTGGCTGCGGTGACCGACGCCGTGGTGGCGGCGGGCGTCGCACGCAAGGATGTGCAGACGCAGCAGGTGACGCTCACTCCTCAGTACTCGTCACCCGCGCCCGGTGGCACCAGCCAGATCACCGGATATCAGGCGACCAACACGATTCGGGTGATCATCCGGGACATCCCGAAGGCGTCGGGGGTGCTGAGCGCGGCGGTGAATGCCGGCGGCAACGAGACGCGGATCAGCAACGTGACTTTCGCGATCGACGACGATTCGGCGCTGATGAAGCAGGCCCGCGAGACGGCGTTCAAGGACGCTCGCAGTCGCGCGGAGCAGTACGCATCGCTGGCCGACGACTCTCTCGGCGACGTCATCACGATCAACGAGACCACCAGCGGTGGCCAGCAACCTGCGCCCACCTACCAGCGCGATGTCGCGGCGGCTCCGGTGCCACTGGAACCCGGGCAGCAGCGGCTCACCTTCACCGTGACCGTCACCTACGCGCTGACGTGACTCACGCCCCGATGATCGCCGCCAACTGTTCGACGGGAGTCTCCGACCCGAGCACCTGAACGGCGACGTGGTTCGCACCGGCCGCGAGATGCTCGTCGACCTGTGCTCGCACCTGCGCCGCGGTGCCGTGCGCGACGAGCGCGTCGATCAGAGCATCACTGCCGCCGTTCTCGATGTCGGCGTCGGTCCAGCCCAGGCGCTTCAGGTTCGAGGTGTAGTTGCGCAGGTGAAGGTACGGCTGATCCACCGGCGGACGGCCGACCGCCCGGGCCGCCTCGGGATCGGTGCCGAGCACCCCCTTGTGTTCCGGTGCGAGCAGCGAATCGGGGCCGAGCGTTTCACGCGCAATCTTGGTGTGCGACGGCGGCGTCAGGTACGGGTGCGCACCGAGTGCGCGGTCGGCGGAGAGCCGCAGCATGCGCGGTCCCAGCGCGGCCAGCACGCGACGTTCGACGGGCACGCCCTTCGCGTCGAGCGTGTCGAGGTAGCGGCTCACCGCGTCGTAGGGCTTCTCGTACTCGGCGGTGGCCTCCGGGTGGCCGGCACCGATGCCGAGGTAGAAGCGACCGGGAAAGTCGTTCTCGAGGTCGGCGAATTCGTCGGCGATGGTCCCGGCGTCGGTGTTCCAGATGTTCACGATGCCGGTCGCGACGGTGATGTTCTGAGTGGCGGCAAGGACTTTGCGAATGGGCTTCAGGTGTTTCGGCGACCCACCGAGCCAGATGGCGCCGTACCCGAGGTCCTCGATCTGCGCGGCCTCGTCGGGCGAGAACCGGCCAAACCATCCCCATGTGCCGTGCGTCCCGAAGCGTTCGATGTGTGCTGCCCTGTCCGATGTCGTCATGTTGTGGGCAACCGAGCGCGTCCGCGGCCTATTCCGATTGCAGGATCTTGTCCCGCATCCCGATGAGCGAGTGCCGCATCTCCGACGTCAGCAAATCGGGGGTGCCCAGCATCATCATCCCGTAGCGCTGGTGCGTGGGCGCATCGTTGGCCGCGAGGATGGCCTCCGCGCGTTTCGCAACGCTGCCCTTGACCTGAAACCATGCCAGGAAGTCGGTGACGGTGGTCGTCGCGAACTGCCCGTTCAGGGAGTCGTTGGCACGACCGATCGCCCATCCGATCGCAGCTGCGAGTCGGTTCGCTGCCGGCTTGCGACGGAAGATCGTCGGATCGTTGCGCGCCGCGCGCGACAGCATCCGACGCATGGCCGTGCGATGTTCGACGTCGAAGAATGCGTCGGCGCACGCGTCACACTTGTCGAGAACCTCATCGACCACCGGGACGATGTCGTCCGGAATGCCGTCGCGCACAAAGTCTTCGTCGGGCAGTGGCGTGTCGTCGAGTTCGACGAGCGCCACCCGGCCCCCGACTCTGTCGTCGAGGAGTCTGAGCAGTATCTCAGGCCCGATCGTGTCGGGTACGTTCGGTTCGGCGGCCGAGTCGGGCCTGGGTTGGTCGTCGGGACCGAGGAACGACAACCGCGCGATGTCGGCGATCTCCTCGGCGCGACTCGGGCGGTTGCTGTTGTTGATCGCCCGGTGGAAAGCCTTCTCGTGGCGCATCACGGCCGCAGTCGTCTCGAACCGGGAGGTGGGCGTCGCACCGCGAACCTCGTGGCAGTACGCAATGAACGCGCGCATCAGGTCCGGGTACCGGGCAAGGGATTCACGCGTGTCGACGACCTTGCCCGGAATGAGGTCGACCAGCATCCGCTTGACCACCACCGGGCTCCACCGCATGGGGTCGGGATCGTTGAGCCACATCAGGTTTTCCAAAGCGGACCGGGCGTCGGCGTTGTCGAGGTCACGTCCATAGGACGACGCGAAGAACGCGTCGGACAGGTCGGCCTGCTCCTCGTCCGACAACGGTCGGGGCACGGACGACTCTCCGCCCGCGGGGAGGAACCGAAGAGCCCACTCCAGGATCGGCCGGCACATCGGCCAGGTGTCGGTCTCGAGGCGCGGCACGATCATGGCGCCGAACTTGATCGCGTCCTCCAGCGTCGCGCGCCCCGTCGCCGGGTCGACGGTGCGGATCGCCGCGCCGTCGGCCGCGTCGATAGTTTCACGCATACGTGCGAGCAGTTCTGCGTGGGACTCGGGGCTCGGAAACGCATCCTTGACCACCGACCCGAGATTGTGGTCGACGAACACGAGGAATGTGACCGGATCACGGCCGATGTCGACCGTGATGACATAGTCGTCCCCGTCACCGAGTTCGTGCGTGGCGAGGGAGACGTCGGAACTCGCCCGGGCGTCGGCAAGGCTGTTCAACCAGTTCGGCATGGGGTGGCGACGCGTCGCAAGTTCGCTCGCGATCCGGGTACGGAGAGCGTCGTCGGGGATCAGCGCTTTCATGACCATCAGCGCGGCAGTCGTCTCGGCGTACGGCAGCCCGATGAACGATTCGACCAGCGGGTCCAGCGTGAGCACCTCTTCATCCGGGAACAGCGGATTCGCATTGCGCGGGTCAGTGGCCTCGATCAATCCCGCGACGGTCATCAGCAGGTCGATCGGTTCATCGGTGCGCAGAGACGCTCGGATCTGCTGAAACAGCGGCTCGTCGGTGAAGTCGTCGTGCGCCGGTGGAGGCGGCACCGAGTGCAGGTGACGCCGACGCGCTTCCCGCTCGCGCGACGTCTGCTTCTTGCGTCGGGACTTCTTGGCCATTGCGCCCACCCTATCGACCCGCCGCGCGCCGCTAACCTGTCGGCATGAGAGCGGTCCTCCAGCGGGTGACATCGGCGGCGGTCACGGTCGACGGCAACGTCGTCGGCAGCCTCGACATCGCGCCTGGTGGTCAGGGCCTGGTGGCGTTGATCGGGGTCACCCACGACGACACTCCCGCCGAGGCGGCCAAGCTCGCCGACAAGATCTGGCGACTGCGCATCCTCGACCCCGACGACAACGGCTCGGAGCGCGCCGCCGCCGACGTCGGCGCGCCGATCCTGGTGATCAGCCAGTTCACTCTGTACGCCAACACCGCGAAGGGTCGTCGGCCGTCGTGGAACGCGGCGGCACCCCGACCGGTCGCCGAACCGCTGGTCGACGCGGTCGTTGAGGCCTTGCGGGGATTCGGCGCGACGGTCGCCACCGGCAGCTTCGGCGCGCACATGCAGGTCGCGCTGGTCAACGACGGTCCGGTGACGATCATCCTCGACACCTGAATGGAGTCGCGACCGACCAAGGACTGTTCTGAGGTCTCCGCGCGTAGTCTCGGTCGCATGGGACGCATCACCTCCCGACGACGCGTGACGCGACTCCGACGTGGCATGGCTCCGTCGACGCGCGCCGACACGCTCGCAGTCGAGGAGCCACTCGAGATCCGTCTGAGTGGAGAGCGTTTCGTGGTCACCATGCGCACGCCCGGCGACGACGTCGAGCTCGCGCTGGGGTTTCTGGTGTCCGAGGGGATCATCACCGGAATCGACGACGTGGTCGGGGCCCGCTACTGCGCAGGCACCGACAGTTCGGGCGCCAACACCTACAACGTTCTCGACGTGACGCTGGGCCCCGGCGTTGCCGCCCCTGATTCGTCGAGCATCCGGGCCACTCCCGTGACCAGTGCCTGCGGGGTCTGCGGTAAGGACAGCATCGAGTCCGTCACCACCCACTCGGCTTTCGATGTGGGCCCCACGTCATTGCGCGTCGACGCCGACCTTCTCTTGTCCCTGCCCGACCGTCTCCGCGCCGGGCAGAACGTTTTTGACAAGACCGGCGGTCTGCACGCCGCGGGCCTGTTCGACGCGACCACCGGCGAGATGCTCGTGCTGCGCGAGGACGTGGGTCGGCACAACGCCGTGGACAAAGTCGTCGGCTGGGCACTGCAGGAGGGTCGAATCCCGTTGCACGGCAGCGTGCTCCAGGTCTCCGGTCGGGCGAGTTTCGAGTTGGTACAGAAGGCCGCGATGGCCGGCGTTCCGATGCTGTGTGCGGTGTCGGCGCCGTCGTCGCTGGCCGTCGACCTCGCCGACGATCGCGGTATCACCCTCGTCGGGTTCTCCCGGGGCGATTCGATGGTGATCTACACAGGCGCAGAACGGATCTCGACCGCCGGTACGGTCACTGGTCCTGATGAGACCGCGCCAGCCGCAGCATCTGGGCGGGCGTAGCGTCCGGCAAGTAAGCACGGCTGATGGCCAGGCCGATGCGGGGCAGGTCTGCCTCGTCTCGGTATACGAGAAATACCGGTTCATAGCGGGGGTTGAATTTCTTCTTGAACACGTGCAGCGACCGGAAACCGTAATACGGTTCGAGCGTGGCGCCGAGGGTGTCGAGCACGCGGTCCATCCGCTCGGCATCGGGCGCGTCGTCGCTGTGCGCGAGCGGCGCTCCGGACAGCGAGATGAACTCGGCCCCTTGCTCTTTGAACTCCAGCGCTGACGAGGCTATGAGGTATTCGATGACCGGGCCGAATCCGTCGGTACGTCGACGCATGATGTCGAGGGTCCAGCCGCGGACCACACCACCGGGTCCGAAGACCGGCAACCACGACAAGACGCCGTGGATACTGCCGTCGCCATCGACGGCAAGCGCGACGCGAACCTCGGGGTCGAGTGCCTCCTCGACGCTGCCGAGCGTGAAACCCATCTCGGGTAAGCCCTTGTCGCCCACCCACTCCTCGGAGATCGCGCGCACCTGCGTCTTCACCGCAAACGACTCGTCGGGCAGCGTCGTCAACCGGAACGAGATGTCCTGCTTACGCGCCTTGTTCAGCGCTGACCGCACGTGCTGCCACTTCTTTCCGGTGAACTCCAGACCCGGTAGGTCGACAATGGTGTCCTCCGCGATTTGCACACTGCGCCAACCCGTTTCCGCCGCAACCTCCGCGGTCCGAGCACCGACGGAGAACCAGCAGGGGATCTTACCGCTGTGTTCGGCGAGGTCGACGAACCCGCGCACCGCGGTCTCGATCTCGTCGTCGGCGCACACCGGGTCCGCCAGGGCAAGGAGCGTCCCGACGTGATTCTGATAGGTGGTCACGGCAGTTCCGTTGGCCGAGAACAGATAATCGTTTCCGGGCCAGGTGATCATCCACGACATCGTGCCGCCGCCGTGTTCGCGCAACAGGTCCTTCACCTGGTCGACGGGCTCCTCCCCGGGCGCGGCGCCGATCTGCTTGACGCGCCACGGGACGCCGAAGGCGAACCGGCCCGGTATCAGGATCGCCAGCACGCCCGCCCACAGCAGGGTGGTACCCACGGTGACGCTGGCGTGTGCGCCGACGTCGCGGATGAGCACGATCAGCACCAGCACCACCACGGTCACCGCCACGTTGATGCCACCGACGACTACGGCCACCCACCACGCCCAGCGCTTTCCGCGTCGTAGTTGGTCGGCGATCAGCACGTTGATCACCACACCGATGAGCATCGAGACGAGCGAGTCGTCGTCGGCCGCGTCCGTCGGGCCCAGCGGCCCGCTCGTCGGGAAGAACCACACCACCAGCGATGCGACGGCGATGAACACGAGGCCGACACAGGCGAGGAGTCGGACCTCGCGACGCGTGCGGGGCAGGAATCCCTTCTCCCCGACGCTGAACCAACGCTCGCCGATCCACAGCATCACGACCGTCGCCAACACGTATTGCGAACTCGCGAGCGTCCCTTCGAACAGGAACACCGTCGACACCGCGGCCACGAGCAGCGCCCGAAGACGCAGCCGCCATGGCGAGCGCAAGGTCGCCGACGCGACCGCGACAGCACAGACCACCATGGTGATGGAATCCACCGACAGCGCCCGCCCCATCTCCCGCGCCCACTCCCACGAGAGAGATCCGCGCGTCAGAATCCAGAACACCCCGGCGCTGATCAGTTCCACCCCGACGAGACCGCCGACAGAGACGAGAACGGCTCGCCCGGTGCCCAAACGCCATTCGGCCCAACCCAATCCGACGGCGATCAGCAGGAGGGCAACGACGTAGGTCCCCGGGCTCGGTTCGAAGATGCCGGCGGTGAACACCGTCCAGATCCGCCCGTCACCGAGCGCCGGCAGCCCGAAAGCGACGTCGGCGTACCAGCCCTTCTCGGGGGCGCGTCCCCACAGCGCGCCCGTCGCGATGCCCGCGACGAGCACCAGCAGGAACAGGACGATCGTGAAAGGTACTCGTCGCGCACCGGACGCGATGATCGGGAGAACCCGGCCGGCGCTCGACGTGGACTGTTCCTCAGTAGTGGTCATCGCTCACCGCCGCGTCGAAGGGGCTCCCGCGCCCCACGCCCCGGGATTATCGGAGGTCAGCGTAACAATCTGCAGCGACGCCCGCCCGGCGTTCGTCGCTACGCGGGGCGGGTGGTGAGAATCCGGGGCCCGTCGGCTGTGACCGCGACGGTGTGCTCCCAATGGGCCGAGCGCGACCCGTCGTCGGTGACGACGGTCCAGCCGTCGTCGAGTTCGGTGGTCTCGGTGGTGCCGAGCGTGAGCATCGGCTCGATGGCCAGCGTCGAGCCGATCGTCAGCCATGGTCCGCGGCCGGGCTCACCTTCGTTGGCCAGGAACGGCTCCATGTGCATCTCGCGGCCGATGCCGTGTCCGCCGTAGCCGTCGACGATGCCGAAGCGACGACCGAACTTCCGTTCCGCCGCAACCGTTCCCATCTCGATGGCGTGTGAGATGTCGGTCAGGCGTGCGCCGTCGACCATGGCCTCGATGCCGGCTTCCAGGGACAGCCGGGTGGCGTCGGTCAGATCGGAATCGGCCGAACTCAGGTCGCCGACGCCGAATGTCCACGCGGAGTCACCGTGCCAGCCGTCGAGGATCGCCCCACAGTCGATGGACACGAGATCACCTTGCGCCAGAACCACATCCGCGCTGGGGATGCCATGCACGACGACCTCGTTCACCGAGCTGCAGATGGAGCCGGTGAACCCGTGATAGCCCTTGAACGACGGCACCGCACCCGCCTCGCGGATGACCGTCTCGGCCACCTCGTCGAGCTCGAGAGTGCTCACGCCCGCAGCGGCGGCCGATCGCGTCGCGACCAGCGCCGCACCGACGATCGCGCCCGCCGCCGCCATGGCGTCGAGCTCTCCGGCGGTCCGGAAGGGGACCCGCTTACGCTTGCGGAAGCCCATGCGAGACAACGCGATATCCGCCTCAGGAGACTCCGGCGCCGAGAGCGCTCAGCACGCGCTGATGCACGTCCTGGATGTCGCCGACCGCGTCGATGTTCTTCACCTGGTCGCCGTAGTAGGCGAGCAGCGGTGCGGTTTCCTTGGTGTACACCGCCATCCGGTTACGGATGACCTCTTCGGTGTCGTCGGCCCGACCACGTGCAAGCATGCGGTCCACGACGACATCGGTGTCGACCTCGAAGGACAGCACCGCGTCGAGCGAGGTGTCGAGCGCCGCGAGGATGTCCTTGAGCGCGTCGGCCTGCTCGGTCGAGCGGGGGAATCCGTCGAGGATGAATCCCTTGGCGGCGTCGGGCTCGCCGACGCGTGCGCGCACCATGTCGACCGTGATCTCGGACGGAACGAGATTGCCCGCGTCGAGGTACTTCTTGGCTTCGACACCTACTGCTGTTCCCTGAGAAATGTTCGCGCGGAACAGGTCACCGGTGGAGATGTGCGGAATGCCGAGTGCTTCGCTCAGCAGTTCTGCCTGGGTACCTTTGCCTGCTCCGGGGGGGCCGAGAATCACGAGTCTCACTTGAGGAATCCTTCGTACTTTCGTTGCATCAATTGACTGTTGACTTGCTTCATCGTGTCCAGTCCCACACCGACCATGATCAGGACGGCCGTGCCCCCAAATGGCAGGTTCTGTACACCACCGCTGTTACCGATCTCGAGGAACAGGTTTGGCAGTACCGCGATGATACCCAGGTAGATCGAACCCGGCAGTGTGATGCGACTCAGTACATAGCCGAGGTAGTCGGCGGTCGGCTGCCCCGGGCGGATGCCGGGGATGAAGCCGCCGTACTTCTTCATGTCGTCGGCCCGCTCCTCCGGGTTGAACGTGACCGCCACATAGAAGTAGGTGAAGAAGATGATCATCGCGAAGTAGACGGCGATGTACACCCAGTCGCTCGGGTTGGCGAGGTGGTCGGTGACCCACGTCTGCCAGCCGGAGACCTTCTCGGGATCGCGGGTGAGTTCGACGATCAGCTGCGGCAGATACAACAGCGACGACGCGAAGATGACCGGGATGACGCCGGCCTGGTTGACCTTCAGTGGCAGATAGGTCGACGACCCGCCGTACATCTTGCGCCCGACCATCCGCTTGGCATATTGCACCGGGATGCGTCTCTGGCCCTGCTCGACGAACACCACGCCGGCGACGATCAGCAGCGCCGCCACACAGACCAGTGCGAACACCAGTCCGCCGCGGCTGTTGAGGATGGTGCGGCCTTCGGCAGGGATACGAGCCGCGATACCGGCGAAGATCAGCAGCGACATGCCGTTGCCGATGCCGCGCTCGGTGATGAGCTCACCGAACCACATGACGAGGCAGGCGCCGGCGGTCATCACGAGCACGATGATCGACAGACCGAAGATGTTCTGGTTGGAGATGACCTCGCTGCTCGTCGAACAGGTGCTGGGCAGCAGCTGTCCGCGGTCGGCGAGGGCGACGATGCCGGTGGACTGCAGCAACGCGAGCGCGACCGTCAGGTAACGCGTGTACTGCGTCATCTTGGCCTGGCCGGACTGGCCCTCCTTGCGCAACTGCTCGAAACGCGGGATCACCACGGTGAGCAGCTGCACGATGATGCTCGCCGTGATGTAGGGCATGATGCCGATCGCGAACACCGAAAGCTGCAGCAATGCGCCGCCGGAGAACAGGTTGATCAGCGAGTAGACGGAACTGGAGTCACCGCGGGAGACCTCGTCCAGACACGTCCGCACGGCCTGGTAATTCACACCCGGGGATGGGATCGTCGCGCCGAGCCGGTAAAGGACGACAATGCCGATGACGAAGAAGATCTTCTTCCTCAGATCGGGCGTCCGGAAGGCCGCGAAGAGGGGGGAAAGCACTAACTCCTCCTAGGAACGACCACGCGAGGTGCCTTCCGGATCGAGTGACCCGGCCCCCGTGTGCTCGGCAATCGACAGTGATCTATGGGTGCGCCCAGACAACGGTTGAACTCTACCGTAGCGTCGAAAACCGCCGGGTCGGGCACAGCGTGAGGGCTGTACCCGACCGGCGGTCAGACGTTGTCAGAGCTCGGTGACGCTGCCACCGGCAGCGGCGATCTTCTCCTTGGCCGCAGCCGTGAACTTGTTGGCGGTGACGTCGACCTTGACGGTGAGGTCACCGTCGCCGAGCACCTTGACCAGCTGGTTCTTGCGCACCGCACCGGCCGCGACGAGCTCGTCGACGCCGATGGTGCCGCCCTGCGGGAACAGGCGCGCGATGTCGCCGACGTTGACGACCTGGTACTCGACCCGGTTGCGGTTGGTGAAGCCCTTGAGCTTCGGCAGCCGCATGTGGATCGGCATCTGGCCACCCTCGAAGGCGGCGGGCACGTTCTTGCGTGCCTTGGTGCCCTTGGTGCCGCGACCCGCGGTCTTACCCTTGGAGCCCTCACCGCGACCCACGCGGGTCTTCTCGGTCTTCGCGCCCTCAGCGGGACGAAGGTGATGGAGCTTGATGGTCATTGTTACTTAACCTCTTCGACTGTCACGAGGTGACGAACCACGTTGATGAGGCCGCGGTTGATCGGGGTGTCCTCGCGGGTGACCGACTTGCGGATGCCCTTGAGGCCGAGCGTCCGCAGGCTGTCACGCTGGTTCTTCTTGGTACCGATGGTGCCCTTGACCTGGGTGATCTTGAGTTCAGCCATGGCTATCAGACTCCCTGGCCGGCCCGTGCGCGGAGCATACCGGCGGGCGCGACGTCTTCGATCGGGAGACCGCGGCGGGCCGCGACCTCTTCGGGACGCTGCAGCATCTTGAGCGCCGCAACGGTGGCGTGGACGACGTTGATCGCGTTGTCGCTGCCGAGGCTCTTGGCGAGGACGTCGTGGACGCCCGCGCACTCGAGCACCGCGCGAACCGCGCCACCGGCGATGACACCGGTACCGGGGCTGGCGGGGCGAAGCATCACGACACCGGCCGCGGCCTCACCCTGAACCGGGTGGGTCACGGTGCCGCCGATGAGCGGCACGCGGAAGAAGTTCTTGCGAGCCTCTTCGACGCCCTTCTGGATGGCCGCAGGAACTTCCTTGGCCTTGCCGTAGCCGACGCCGACCATGCCCTGACCGTCGCCGACCACCACGAGAGCGGTGAAGGAGAAGCGACGACCACCCTTGACCACCTTCGAGACGCGGTTGATGGTGACAACGCGCTCGAGCTGGTTGCGGTCCTGGTCGCGGTCGCGGCCACCACGGTCGTCGCGACGTCCGCGACCACCGCGACGGTCGTTGCCGCCTGCGTTCGGGTTGTTGTTGTCGTTACCGGCGGGTCCGTTTCCGCCGTCACGCTGACGTCCGGGCATCAGAGGTTCCCTCCGGTCATGTTGGTGTAGCTGTAGAAATTGGTCATCAGAACTGCAGGCCTCCCTCGCGGGCGGCGTCGGCGAGCGCGGCGATCCGGCCGTGGTAGTCCTTGCCACCACGGTCGAACACGACGGCGTCGACGCCGGCGGCCTTGGCACGGCTGGCGATCAACTCGCCGACCTTGGCGGCCTGGGCGGACTTGTCGCCACCCGCGGCACGCACGTCGGCCTCGATCGAGCTGGCCGCGGCCAGCGTCTTGCCGGCGAGGTCGTCGATGAGCTGGACGTGGATGTGACGGCTGCTGCGCTTCACGGCCAGGCGCGGACGCTCGGCGGTGCCGCTGACCTTCTTGCGCAGGCGGAAGTGACGGTTGACGGTCGCCGTACGACGACGAGTCGACACGTCCTTGCCGAGCGGCTTACGGACCTTTTTGGTTGCTGTATCACTCATGGCTTACTTACCCGTCTTTCCGACCTTGCGACGGATCTGCTCACCCTCGTAGCGAATGCCCTTGCCCTTGTAGGGGTCCGGACGACGCAGGCGGCGGATGTTCGCCGAGATCTGGCCGACTTGCTGCTTGTCGATACCCGAGACCGAGAACTTGGTCGGGGACTCCACGGCGAAGGTGATGCCTTCGGGAGCCTCGATCGGCACGGGATGGCTGTAACCGAGCGCGAACTCGAGGTCGCGACCCTTGGCCTGCACGCGGTAGCCCACGCCGAAGATCTCCATCTTCGTGGTGTAGCCCTGCGTGACGCCCACGACCAGGTTGTTGATCAGCGAGCGGGACAGGCCGTGCAGTGCGCGGCTGCGACGCTCGTCGTCGGGCCGGGTCACCACGATCGAGTTGTCCTCGGTGGCGACGGCGATGGGCTCGGACACGGTGAGCGCGAGCTCACCCTTGGGGCCCTTGACCTTCACGTTCTGGCCGTCGACGGTGACGTCGACGCCGGAAGGGATCTGAATGGGGTTCTTACCGATACGCGACATTGTCTTTTACCCCTCCCTCACCAGACGTAGGCGAGGACTTCGCCGCCCACGCCCTGGTTGGCTGCCTGACGATCGGTGAGCAGACCCGAGGACGTGGAGATGATCGCCACGCCGAGGCCGCCGAGCACCTTGGGCAGATTGGTGGACTTTGCATACACCCGCAGGCCCGGCTTGGAGACGCGGCGCAGTCCGGCGATGGAGCGCTCACGGCTGGGGCCGTACTTGAGGGAAACGACGAGGCTCTTGCCGACCTCCGCGTCTTCGGTGCGGTAGTCGGTGATGTAGCCCTCGCGCTTGAGGATCTCGGCGATGTTCACCTTGATCTTCGACGACGGGAGTGTCACCTCGTCGTGGTACGCCGAGTTGGCGTTGCGCAGACGTGTCAAGAAGTCTGCGATCGGGTCAGTCATGGTCATGGTTGACCGTCAACCTTTCTCGTAGCGGTTCCCATACAGCGCCTGTCGCGGGAAAATGATCCCTGACCTGCGGTGGGCCTTCCACGAAGTGGATAGTTGTTTCTGAAGGTTCTCGCCGCCGATGCCCTTGGCTTTTCGCCGGCACCGGAGACTATTCAGTTGTGTGCCAGCACCTGAAGTGCACAGGCAACCGCTCTAGTGTAGGGAATTTGCTGGCCAGACCCAAATCGCTGCCGCAGAGGTTGCATCTTGCCGCGCCTGGCGCGTCAAACTGCAACTTCTGTTGTCGCGGTGCGCACCCGGGCCGCGGAGCGTGGCGCGGCGACGATGATCCACGAAAAATAGGGGAAGAAACTCGTCCCCTATCCCTCGAGTCCTCCCCGCGAATTTTCTCGCGGACGACTCAACAAGCAGGGGCAGAAAGTAGGGGAAGAACCTTCCCCTACTTTCAGTGGCCCGGCGCCTCGCTGACGTGGCCCGTTCGCCTGCCCTTCGAGGCATCCCTCGGCCGGCGCCTCGGGCACCTCAGCGAGCGGTGGGGTGGTGGACGCTTATGTGCAGGCCAGAGCGCTGGTCACCGAACTTCTGCGGATCAGAGTGCGACGTCGAAACGCGACGTCGGCACGACGTCGAGGTTTCGCTCCGCGCCGAACCGGACGACACTCTCCAGCATCGCCGTCATACGACGCTCGAGTTCGGCTTGGTCTCCCCCGCTGCCGTAGAACGCGTGGACGTCGGACACCGCCGCCATCGGGAACAGTTCTTCGACGATTGCGTCGACGGTCGGCGCATCGGGTGTGAGCGGACGGTCGACGACATTCTGGTAGTACCCGAACGTCGCCTGGGTGTCGATCGCGACCTGTGTGTGATCGTCGAGCCAGATGTGCAGCCACTCGTCGCGGGTCAGTTCGTCGGGCCGCCGGAGGAACGCGATGTTGCTCAGCGCGTCGATGCGCGAACCGTCGGCCGGCAACAACGGATCGAGCGGGGCACGTTCGGTGACCTCCCAGGCGGCGACGCGGTCGGCCATCGGTGCGAGGTCGGCGATCGCAGCATCGAGGTCGTCGGTCCAGATACTCACCACCGCCTCGATCGGCGGGTCGAGTTCACTGATCCGCATCGCGCCGTCGACCGCGTTGTCGGAGATGTTGACCTGAACTCGATGCGCGTTGCGGACAGCGTCGGGCACCGCGGCTACCAGATCCACTCGCGGACCCCATATTGCCGCCATCATCTTGTGCGTCACGGTCGCGACGCTAACCGGCGCCGACGGCCGGCACACCCGAATCACCGTTGACCGTGCAGTCAGTTGGACGACGACCCCGTGCCGAGGAGCCCGGAAGGCACCTACGCTGCATGACGTGAACTGGGAACTGTTCTCCTGCGGGCTACGCGGACACGAGACCTACGCGCCCGACGAGGCAGCGCTGAGCGCACGGCTCCACGTCGAGACCCCCGCCGGCGATTCATGGCGCTGCCTGCGATGCGGCGCGTTTGTCCCCGGCGATCCTCGTCGTAGCGGCCCCGCCGACCACGCGCCCGAGGTACCGCGCGGCCGACTGCTCCGTGACCTCATCATCATGCGACTGCTCGCCGCCGAGCGCGCCATCCGCGGACTGTTCCTCCTCGCCGCCGGCATCGTGGTCATCTCGCTACGACACAGCCAGGATTCCATCCGGTCGAAATTCGAGGCCGAGATGCCGCTGCTTCGTCCCATCGCCGACCAGATCGGTTGGAACATCGACGATTCCAAAGTCGTCGAATGGATCGAGCGATCGTTCACCCTGTCGTCGACGACGATCGTGTGGATCGGCATCGCACTCATCGCCTATGCCGCAACTCAATTCATCGAGGCAGGCGGGCTGTGGTTCATGCGACGGTGGGGTGAGTACTTCGCCGTGGTCGTCACCAGCCTGTTCCTGCCGATCGAGATCTACGAACTCACCGAACGCGTGACCATCGTCCGCATCCTGCTGCTGGCAGTCAACATCGCCGCCGTCGTGTGGTTGATCTGGAGCAAACGCCTCTTCGGCGTGCGCGGCGGCGGAGACGCGTACCACGCTGAACACCACGCCGAGAGCCTGCTGACGGTCGAGCGGGCGGCGGTGGTCGAGGAAGGTTGACGATTCCCGTATCCGTCGGCGCGTCTGGTGGAAGGCTGGACGCATGCAGACGACGCGACTACCCGACCTGGTCGATCAACTGATCGCGACCGCGCGCGAAGCGCACAGCGGGCGCGCCGCGCACACCCTGCACGGCAATTCGGCCCATCACCTCCGGCAGACGGTCATCGCCCTGACCGCCGGCAACTCCCTCTCCGACCATGAGAGCACCCACGAGGCGTCGCTTCAGGTCCTGCGTGGCCGCGTCACCCTCACCACCACCGCCGACCTCGACTGGATCGGAGTCGCCGGCGACCTCGTGATCGTCCCGAACTCGCGTCAAGGCCTTGTCGCACAGGATGATTCGGCTGTTCTGCTGACTGTGCTGACTGGCTGACCGGCCCGCCGCCACGCTGGTACCTCGGGAGGCGCCAACGATATCGTGTCTGACCCGGCCGGTTCGGTCGAACTCGGTCCGGTCGGTCCGCCACGGATCGCGGGAAGCTTCGTTGGACTCTGAGCCGGTTGCTCCACCCGAGCCGATGTCCGAGTCTGCGGCTATATTCAGTCACCGATGAACGTGGTCTCGTCGGCGCAGGTCGCCCCAGCTCTACGCCCGGGACATGTCCTGCGCATCGCTGACATCGATGCAGACGGGCTCGATCTTCTCGTCGACGCTGTCTCCGAGGACCTACCGGTGATCCTCGACTATCGAGGGCCCGACCAGCGCAGCGCTCGTCAAGTGGTGTCGGAAGTACTCTGCGCACTCGAGGACATCCTTGTCGGCCTGTTCCCCGGTTGGCTGCCCGACAGCGATGCCGCGACGCTGATGGATGTTGCCGACGCCGACGAACGCGCGCGTCACCTGTGCTCGACGACCGGCCTGCCGACCTCGATCATCGTCGAGTTGGCGCGGGCCGCCGCCGCGGGTCGTCGGCCGCCGCAACGCGCGGCACTCGAGGTGCGAGCCGATGGTCTGATGCGGCTGCTCCGGCACACCTACGGCCGACCCGACGTCGTTCTCGCCGTCCGCGCGGACTCTGATCTCACCGCCCTCGCACAGTCCGCGGCAGCC
This sequence comes from Gordonia sp. NPDC003585, assembly GCF_040610755.1. NCBI lineage: Bacteria > Bacillati > Actinomycetota > Actinomycetes > Mycobacteriales > Gordoniaceae > Gordonia > Gordonia sp. NPDC003585. Next base: position 17,071 of record NZ_JBEXMX010000063.1, read on the forward strand.
ACCGCCTGCGAATGGCTGGCCGAGCACGGAGGTCTGACCGTGTGGCTCACCGCGGACGCCCTGCCCACGGTCACCCGAATTCCGTTGATCCGGCTCGGTGGCGGCCACCTGCCGGTCGGCGACTCGGGTGCGATGAAGCCTGAGCCCGCCGCTCCCGTGCTCACGGTGTCCCGTCGCCCGGGCTCGCCCGCTCCGCACAGTATCGCCGAACAGTCGTTGGAACGTGCGCTCTCGCGACAGCCGTGGGCTCACCAACGGCGATGGAACAGAAGTCCGGCGCTCGATGATCCGTTGGCGCCCACGGTGATCGTGGATCTCCTGTGGATGGCACAGCGCCTGGTGGTCGAGGTCGATGGGCCCGATCACCGCCGCCCGGACAAATACACCCGAGACCGCATCCGCGACAACATGCTCCAACGAAGCGGTCACCTTGTGCTGCGCTACACCAACGAGCAGGTCCTCGAATCCATCGATCAGGTCGTCGACGAGATACGTCTCGTCCTCGGCCAACGGACCGACCCTATGACCTCACCATCAACCGAGGAGCATCCGACGTGGAACACCCGCAACTGACGCCGACACTGAGCGCGATCCTTTTCGTGCTCATGGCCGAGTCGCGTGAGATCGCCAACCCGGATCTCTCGAAGATCGGACCGTCGCTCGACAAACGCGGACGTGACACCCTGCTGCGCCACGGCCTGATCGAATCGAGGAAAGGTGCGCGCAACGCGTGGTATCACGCCCTGACCGACCGCGGATGGGCCTGGTGTGCAACTGAACTCATGGCGAGCCCACCCAACAGGTCGCTGCCGCCGTATCGGGCGTTGTACTCGGTACTCGCCGGCATCGGACGGTACCTCGCAGACGAGGATCTCCGACTGCATGAGCTGTTCGGTCGCCCCCGGCCAGATGAATCAGCCAAGTGCTCAACCGCCGACCCATCTCAGCGTTTCGTTGCGGCCTACCATTCGCTGGCAACCCATCCCGGGGAGTTCGTCGAGATCGCCAAGCTTCGCACCGCCGCCGGAATCGAACCGGAGGCCTTCGACGACGCCGCGATCCAACTACAGCGTCGTGCGGGCGTGAGCCTCATCCCGCAAGAGGATCAGGCATTGCTGACCGACATCGACCGTGCCACCGCGGTCCTGGTCGGCACCCAACGATGCCATCTGTTCGCCATCGAGGAGGTCTGATGGACAACGGAATTCGCCGCGCGCTTGAAGCCATCCGACTCGATTGGGCCGACACTCCCGACGACGTCTGGGGCGCCGCTGCGCCATATCACGTCGGCGGTCTCCATGAGGCCACCCTGGAAGAGATCCTGCGTGCGTTCGGAGACGCGCGGAGATCGGTCGCGGGCAGCCCGATCGGGGTTGCCGTTCGTGGTCCGGCAGGTTCGGGAAAGACGCACCTGCTCGGCCAGGTGCGCGAGCGTGTGCATACCGATGGCGGCTACTTCTTCCTGGTGAAACTCCTTGACGGAAGCGACTTCTGGAAATCCGTGGTCATCGCCATCCTCGAAGACCTGAGCCGTCCGACGCCGACGCATCGATCTCAGCTCAACCAGTTACTCGATAGGCTGGCACGCGATGCCGAGGTCGGCGAGGCCACCCGTCGTGCCGTGACAGGCAGTGCGCAGTTGACTCCCGACACCCTCGACGACTTCGTCCACGGCGTCTACACCCGGCACTCCCGGCATCGGCGGCGCTCGCAACACATTCTGCGTGCGCTGGTGCTGCTGGAATCCGACGACTTTGCCACCAAGGACCTGGGTGAGGCCTTCCTGCACCTCGACGTCGACGACGTCGACGAATTGGCTGAATGGGGAATTCGCAACGCACGTCTCGGCTATCAGGAGATCGCCGAGAACATCTCGCGGATCGTCGCTTTCGACGACGCCGCAGTCCTCGCCATCGACCAGATCGACACCTTGATCGAAGCGGGCAAGTCCGCACTGCCCGGAGAAGAGAGCATCGTCGAGAAGGTCGCGCACGGGCTGATGCAATTGCGCGACACCATGAGTCGCACCGTGTCGGTCGTCTCGTCCATCACGGCCGCATGGGAGTACCTCGAAGGTCACGTGATGCGATCGGCCATCGATCGCTTCCGCTTGCCGCCGACCCTGCAGCGTCCCACCGATACCGAATTCGGGCGACTGCTCCTCACGAAGCGATTCACCCCGTGCTTCGACGCCATCGGTTTCACTCCGCCCTTTCCGACCTGGCCGGTGACAGACACCGCATTGTCCGAGACCGACCAGTACACGCCACGCGAGCTGATGATGTCGGTGGATCGACAGATCGCCGGCCAACTTCGCGCAGGCAATTTCAGCGAGATCACCTCGCTCGCAGGCGCCGGCGTCACGACGTCGACCGATCAGATCGAAGAGCCCCTCGTCACCAAGCCTCCTACGGATGATGTTCTCGGACAGCTCGATCGGCGCTATGCCGAGCTGATCAAGACCGTCGACCCGGCACCAGCACTTGCCGGCGAATCCGAGGATCATGTGGTCCCGCCGATTCTGCAGGCGGGTCTCGCCGCATGGATCGAAGCCCTGCCGGACGATACCGGCGGCTGGCATCTGGACGCGAAGCCGAGCCCGAAAGCAGTGTTGCACGCACGCATCAAGCAAGTCATCGACCCCCATCGCGACATCGAACAGTCCTGGAGCTTCCGGGCAATCGCGGCCACGAATGCCCGCGCCGTACAGACGCGACTGCAGAACGCCACCAATCAAGCCGGTTTGAGTCTGGGAGGAATCGCGCGGACCCTCGTCATCCTTCGGAGAGAGGCGTGGCCGAGCGGACCCAAGACCGCGTCGATGGTCAACGAACTCGATTCGCGCGGTGGGCTCGTGGTCGCATGGTCGCAGGACGACATCCGTGCCCTGATGGCATTGGCTCAGCTGCGGTCGGAGCGGTCGCCGCACCTGCACGAATGGATCGTCGCTCGACGTCCGGTCGACGACATCAAGAGTCTTGCAACCGTACTCACTGCGGCACGCGAATCGACGTCGACGCCGACCACCGACACCGAACAAGACGTCGGCACATCCGAAACAGAGAGCGAGAAAACGTCGTCGGGAGAGGCGACGAGCGATTCGATCGTCCTGGGCCGCGGGACTGCTGGGGACAGTGTCGTGCTGCCCCTGGCCGCCATGCGCAAACACACCGCAATCTTCGCCGGCTCCGGGTCGGGCAAGACCGTCCTCATTCGTCGAATCGTGGAAGAGGCGGCGCTTCATGGCGTCTCGTCGATAGTACTCGACATCAACAACGACCTGGCCCGCTTGGGTGTGCCGTGGTCTGACGGCGCTGCGCGACAGTGGGCGCCCGGCGACCGTGAACTCGCGCACCGGTACTTTGCCGACACCGAGGTGGCGGTATTCACACCTGGTCGAAACAACGGTCGCCCGTTGAGTTTCCGCCCACTGCCCGACTTCTCGGCCATCGCGGGCGACAGCGACGAGTTCGATGCTGCTGTTGACGCGGCGGTCGCCGCCATCGCACCACGAGCGCGAATCGCGGGCCGAACTGCGAAGGCAACTCGCTCGGAAGCCGTACTGCGACAAGCGATGAACGCTTTCGGCCGACGAGGTGGCGGCAGTCTCGAGTCGTTCATCGCCATGCTGTCGGAACTGCCGGAGAATGTGAGCACGCTGGCCGAGGCGCCCAAGCTCGCCGTCGATCTGGCCGAGAACCTGAAGGCATCCATGGCAAACGACCCCGTCTTCGGCGGCGATGCCGCACCGGCGGATCCCGGTTACCTACTGACGCCAACACCCGGATTTCGGGCCCGTATCTCTGTCATCAACCTCGCCGGGCTCGGAACCGGCGATCGCGCAGCAAGTTTCGTCAACCAGCTGCAGATGGCCCTGTTCGCCTGGATCCGCAAGAACCCGGCTACCGACCGACCACTGGGCGGCCTCCTGGTCATGGACGAAGCACAGAACTTTGCACCTGCGCCGGGCACAACGGCGGCCACGCAGAGCACACTCGCACTCGCCTCACAAGCGCGCAAGTACGGGCTCGGCTTGATCTTCGCGACGCAGTCCCCGACCGGAATCCACAACCGGATCAGCGGCAATGCGTCAACCCAGTTCTTCGGGCTGCTCAATCATCCGACCCAGGTTGCCGCGGCCAAGGAGCTCGCGTCACGCAAGGGCAGCAATGTCTCCGACGTCGGACGTCTGCCAACCGGCACCTTCTACAGCGCGATCGACGGCGGTCCGTTCGTGAAGGTCGAGACTCCACTCTGCCTTTCCTACCACCCGCAGAGTCCGCCGACCGAAGACGAGGTCATCGAGATCGCCAGACGATCGGCGCGGTGAACACCGCCGATTACGGCATGCTGGAGCCATGGCCATCGATCGGCGCACGTTCCTGACCGCGACGGCTCTGGGCGGTGTCGGGTTGGTCGCCGGGTGCGCGCAGTCGGATCAGCAGGCACCACCCACGACTCCGCCGTCGGGCATCACGACGATCGCCGACGGCCTCAACGTCCCGTGGGCCATGGCGTTCCTCGCGGGCGGTGACGCCTTGGTGACCCAGCGTGACGACGCCGCGATCGTCCGCGTCTCCCCGACCGGTCAGGTCACCACGATCGGCGATGTCGCCGGGGTCGCGCCGCGCGGTGAGGGCGGGTTGCAAGGCATCGCACTGGCACCCGGCGATGAGTCCGGGGTGTACGTCTATTACACGACCGCCTCCGACAACCGAGTCGCCCGAATGGATTTCGACGGCCGACGACTCGGGCCGCCACAACCGCTTCTGACCGGTCTGGACACGGCCCCCAATCATCACGGTGGCGCTCTGCTGTTCGATGCGGCCGGGAGCCTGTTCGTCGCGGTCGGGGATGCCGCGCAACCCGAGGTCGCCCAGGACGTGCGGCTGCTCAACGGGAAGATTCTGCGGATCGACCGCGCCGGCCGTCCATGGCCCGGCAATCCGTTTGGTAACGCCGTGTACTCGTACGGCCACCGCAACGTCGAGGGTTTGGCCTTCGACAGTGCGGGCCGACTGTGGGCGACCGAGTTCGGACAGAACGAGCGCGACGAGCTCAATCTGATCGCGCGGGGCCGCAACTACGGTTGGCCGATCCACGAGGGCGAATCCGACGACCCCGCCTACGTCGCACCTCAGGTGACCTGGTCGACCGACGAGGCGTCGCCGGCAGGTCTGGCGATTGTCGGCGACACGGCCTATGTTGCTGCGCTGCGCGGACGACGGCTGTGGACGGTCCCCCTGCGCGACGGTCGGGCGGGATCAACGTCGTCGCGCTTCGACGGTGAGCTCGGACGTCTGCGCGCGGTCGAGGCGGCGCCCGACGGCAGTCTGTGGATCTCGACCAGCAATACGGACGGTCGGGGTGCATCGGCCGCCAACGACGACCGCATCCTGCGGGTTCCGATCGGCTGAGCGTTTCTGTCGGACCCCCGTGTTGTCATGGGATCACCTTCGAACAAAGGAGCGACCATGTCGGATCACGCGTCGGCCATCCGCGGACTACCCCGCTGGCATCCCAACCCGCACATCCGGTCGGCGATCGAGACCATTCGCAGGGACGGCTGGCAGGTCACCGCCGTCGACGCCGGTCGCGAGTGCCCGTTCGCCTACACCGCGGGCATGGTCCTGCACGACATACCCGACCTCGCCGTGTACGGGCTCGATCCGCAGACCGGACCCGCACTGCTGAACGAGTTGGCCGATCTGCTCCACCAACACGATTGGCGCACCCTTGTGTGCGCTCGTGCCGAGATCAGCACAGGCGCCTTCTACGACCCGGTCCGGCTGATCGAGATCATCGACAAGGACGATCTGCTGATGGCGAACCTGCTCTTCCCCGACACCCCGGCCCTGCAGGTCGTCTGGCCCGACGAGAACGGCCACTATCCCTGGCACGACGAGTACACGCTCCTGCCCCTGCATCAACCGGTCAAGGGAATCGACGACGCGGGTGACCCCTACCTGAGTCCCCCACGTGTCATCACGCCATCGAGCGGACTCGACCGCACCCTTCCCCGCAAAGCGCGGCGGATGAACGGGCACTGAGGTCTCGCGCTCGTCACCCACAGCCCCAGGTCCGGAGTGTCCATCGGCTCCCTGGGGTGCGAGGAGCCCCAACCGCTCCCTGAGGCGCGAGGAAGGGGGACGACTAGGTAGTCCCACCTCAGGTTCAGGTAGTCGAGTGCTATACCGCCCTGACGTCATCGACGGCAGCGTGAGAGGAGTACCCACGCCGAGACCCGCGTCCGCAGGAGGAACCGACGATGACGAGTCGCAAGAACCGGGCCAGAATCCTCGCCATCGCCGCCGGCATGAGCATCCTGCTCTATGGCGGCAGTCCTGCGTACGCGGAGCCCTCCGACTCGGACGGCGGGTCGGCGAATTCGTCCGAGTCGACCGACAACGACAACGATTCCGACTCCGACGACGACTCGGACGGCGACGCGGATGATGCCGGCGCCGGCTCGGAAAGCACGGACGAGAACGCCGACGCGAACACGGAGCCCGACGCTTCCGACACCGACACAACCGGCGGCCCCGGCGTCACCCCTGACAACAGCGAGAACACAGACAACACCGATCCCCCACCACAACCCGAACCGGCACCCGACCCCGCGCCGACCAACACCGTCGCGCCCGACACCACCTCCACCCCTGCGGGCAACGGCACACCCAACGGCGTCCCGGCCCCCGTTGGCACTCCCGACATCGATGTCGCGGGACCGCCGACCCCCGACAACACCCAGCGTCCACCAAGCCCCGATCACGACACCCAGAACGAACGAACAACGCCTCGAGCCGTACCGGGCACACCGGCCGATCGCGCAGGCACCCCGCCCGTCGCGACCGGCACGCCGTTGGCTGCCACCGCCACCCCTGCGGCGTCGGAGACCACGCCGACGATCACCGCCCCACCACCGACCACCCTCGCTGCCGCGACGCCGCTCGAACCTCGGACCACCGCACTCGGATTCCTCGCTCTCTTCGGACTTCCCCTCCTCGGCGGCAACGGTAGCGCCCCGGCGTCGAGCCCGGCGTCGTGGACGTTGCTCTGGTGGGTGCGGCGCACACAAAGCCTGCTGGACAACAAGACCCCGACCGCCGGCGACTGGACCAGCCACTACGACGAGGAGTCGGGGACCGCGACCGGCCAGATCGGTGTCACCGACGCCGACGGGGACCGCCTCGTCTATTCGACGCCGACGACCACCACGCAAGGCGGCACGGTCGTCATCGATCAGGCAACCGGCAACTACACCTACAAGCCGAGTGACGCTCTTCGCGAATCCGGTGGTACCGACACCTTCACCGTCACCGCGTCTGACGAGTCCTCATTCCACATCCATGGATTGGCAGGACTTTTCGGCGAGGACCGGCACTCGACCACCACGACCATCACCGTCACCGTCACCGTTCCCGCTGCCAACCAGCCGCCGACCCTCACCGCGTCACCGCCCAGCGCACCTGCGAGCTTCACCGGCGCCGTGAGCGGACAACTCACCTTCATCGATCGCGACGATGACCAACCGACCTACACCGTCACCGGCGACGACGTCACCCAAGACGGAGACACCTACACCAGCCCCAAGGGAACACTCGTCTTCAACCCCGCCAACGGCGAATACGTTTACACGCCAACGCCGGAAGCACGCGCTGCGGCCGACGAGAACACCACCGATTCCTTCCTGGTGACCGCCGATGACGGCCATGGACATTCGACATCCGTCACGCTGAACCTCCCCGTGAAGCCGATAGCAAAGCCGGTGCGGCCCGACCTCCCCGGTGACGCGGTCGGAATCCCCGTTCAGGGGTCCGACGGCGTCATCTATCAGCACAGCCACGACACCGAGACCGACCAGTACTGGGTCAACGTCGTAGAACCAAACGGCACGGTGTCCTCGATATCGTTGCCCGCCAGTCCCTTCGGAAATCCGAACGCCACCGCGACCGGTGGTATCACCCAGGCAAGCCACGACGAAAGCACCGGCACCTACTTCCTCACCGTCGCAGAACCCGGTCAGCAGCCGGTCACGGTGGAACTGTCGGGGCAACCGGTGGGCGCACCGACCATCGTTGTGCACGAGGGCAAGACGGTGATCTATCAGATGACTCGTTCGGCCACCGAATCCGAACCTGAGCCGTTTGCCGTGATGGCTCGCGGATTCGCGCTCTTTGCAGCCGACGCCGGTGACCAGACGTACAGCATCGACGTGGTCGACGGCGACGGCGTCGTGCACACCGTCGAACTCCCCGGCCAACCCGTCGGCCCGCTGACCGTCACCCCCGACGGTGATGCGCGACAGGTTGTTTCGATCTTCGACGACGAATCCGGTGTTACCACGGCCGCGGTGATCGTCGCCCATCCCGATGGCACGTCTGACCAGATTGACCTACCTGGCACAACGTACGGCGATCCGAAGTTCGCAGACGACGGCACGGCGTACGTCGTCTCTACCGATGAGAACGGGGCATTCTCGATCACGACGGTCGACACCGGCGGAGCAGCGCACACCGTCGACCTGCCCGGATTCCTCCTCGGAGACGTGGTCGTCGGGCCGGACGGTACGGCATCGTTGGTCGCAGGCGAGGGCTCCGGAGAAGAAGCCGAGTACTATCTGATCCGCGTCGCACCGGACGGAACGGACAGCGATGTCCTGCTACCCGGAAACTCCGGTGCATCAGCAGTATCGGTCGACGGTAATGGCTCGTATGCAACAACTGTCACGTATCCGACGGATGAAACGCATAGTGGGGACGGCGAGGACTGAATTCCCGCCCCGGCGACTCAGTATGCGAGCCGATACATTTTCACTTCGCGGAGCGGCGAGTACGGTCTCGATTGCGTCGAGAGCCCTCTCGGCGTTCGCATCGAGCCACCCGTAGCCAACGTGCGGATCGAGGTAGCCCGAGCCATCCGAGAACAATGCCTGCCCAGACCACGCTGTGCCGAGACCCCGAAGCTCGTCGAGCATCCTGGTGATGCCTTCCAAGCGCAGCTTGCGGTCCTCCGTCGCGAACCAGAAGACGCAGCCGTCGACGTGCACCCGGTGCTAACCCGTGGACCGTGTGTAATCGAGCGCGACCATCCCCTGAGTGCCCGCTGTGAGTCTCTTGGGCACACCGTCGACCAGAATGCTTCGATCGACGTGACCGGTCACGGTGATGACGACCGGGCCAGCAGGCACGACAACCGGGACTTCTGTCAACTCAACTTCGGAAGACTTGACAATCACTGACACACGCGGCCCAGTGCAGGAGGCGTTAGCGATCACTCCATCAGGCTACGTCGCCTGCTTGTGGGGCGTTGCGGCACAATACAGAACATTGGGTGTCAGCCCGCTCGGTACAGTTCGCCGACTGCGCTGAGCGGCAGTCAGACACCATAGTCACCGGCTCGCGGTGAAGCACCACGCCGACCGTGGCGTTCCTGGCGAACACCGCGCGAGATCTAACCTCCGGCCTGACGAGAAACACGGACGCCGCCAGTCAGACGGCAGACAACCACTCGCGCAGCATTTCCGGACGCAATCGTGACTCGTACCGAAGATTCGTTCCGCCGTTCAGGGCAATTGCGATCTGCCGCAGTTCTAGAGAACTGCCGAGCCATCCGTTCCGGAGCGCTTCAGCCATCACTGAATTCGTTTCGAGCGCAACGCCATTGCTCCGCAGGTATGTCAGCGCCTGGACCGCCTCGTGCCTCTCACGAGTGTTGAGACTGTCGCGACTGTGCAGGGGTCTGGTGAGTCCGCGCACGGTAGATTGAATCGGCGCACTAGCGTCCGGTACGGGAGTGATTACATCGCCGCCGAGGTGTTGGACGTCGAACGCTGTGATCCATGGTGAGTGGTCGGCGTCTGTGCCCCAGTCGGTTGGCCCATGGGCGCGGACAGCAACAATCGCGTCGACCCCGGCGACGCTCTCGATGTCCAGAATCCCGGCTACTGGCAAGTCAAATGCGATCACGACACCGCCAGACGGGCGGCTAGGATACTTCGACTTCGCCGACGCGCACACGATCTCGATCTGGGAAGTCATTTCAAGCCACGGGTGATCGACGACGCAGCGACTGTTGGGTACCTGCACTACAACGGTGTCAGTTTCCGCCCAATCGACTGCCATGCCGACCGCATCGAGCAGAGGCTCTTGTTTCTGCACATACGCACGCCTCACCCCCGCACTCTAGAGGCCGCTGCCGACTGCCCCTCTGGTGGGCCACTGTTGGCTCCAAGCGAGTCCCGCGCCCGTACGCTCGCTGCGAAATTAGGAAGCAGCAGGACTTCATCGTCGGCACAACGGACGGGACGACTCCTCAGTCTGTTGCCGTCATGCGAGCGAGTTGCTGTTGGTCATCGTCGATGCACCACGCAAAGTAGGCCTTCAGATCAGGGAAACCCAGTTTGGGGTCGGTACTGGTGGTGTATATCCGTTGAGAGGCTTGGTATCCGGGGGGGATTCCGCAGGCAAGGACTTGCCCACCACTGTCGATCCCTTCGGCGATCGGGTAGAGCCAGCGCCAGTCGTGAAGGCCTTCCGGCACTGGCATATCTCCTATTGGCGTGCATAGTTCCCATGCGGCGTCGCGGTTGCGCATACGCTCTAGCCACGAGCCATGTAACGGCGTCTCGTATATTACGGGCGCGACGGCACCGAGCTGGATTGCGCCGTCGCCGAGATCCTCGACGGGAAAGATCGAGTTGAATCCGTGTTGTTCGGTCCATCCGTTGGTGATCTTCAGGAGTTCTCGATGTTGGTCGGCCAGTCGTGTACCCAGGCGTTCCTCAGCCACTCGAATCTGTTCCTCGGTTGCGGGCTCATTGAGTACAGCTGGATCGTATGGGTAGCCCGCGTCGATGAGCTTCTGGTGCACCTCAAGTTGGGCGCTGATCAGGTCGTGCCAGTCTGGCATGGCGCTACCTTCCGGGACGTGGAATTGGTGCGGGCATGCAAACCTGGTTTGGCCCGTTGACCCATTCTCCGACGACAAACAGGCGCGCACGATATCCAACTGGGTACTTGCCTGCCTGCCCACCGATCGATTGATTGACCGATGATGTCATTGCCATGAATGTATACGCCGTCGCTCCCTGCCAAGTAAGGTCTGGAACGTGCCCGGCTTCATATCCCGGCGGATACTTGTCTGGGTTGGCGCGCCGCTCGGCGCGGCGGAGCTGCCCATCATTTGCCGGACGTGGATCGCCGGTCCGTACAAGATATCCACCAGGGGGAATTACCCTGTTGACGCCGTTTACGTAGTCTCTGACCTGGTTCTGCGACGCAGAAGACAAGTCACCCTGCGGTGGGCAGACCGCCACGACCCCTTCGCAGCGAGGCCCACTCTCGGCAGGGTCACATCGGGTTGTTGTGTCTCGGAAGCGCTTCGGAAAGTTCTGAATCATGTAGTCACGCACGCTGCCACGGATCCGCGTGCATCCTTGTGAGACGAGTTGCTCGCGGGAGCTGCCGAGGTCATTCTGATGTCTCATGCCGTCGTCACCGGAAAGCGTCTGGGCACGCAGTCCACGGATCTCGTCCGGGGTCAGGCCAAGAGGAGCGACCCGGCACCGCGCGAGGGCTTGATCGACGAGCTCTGTCTCTAGAGTCCGGTTGTCGACCGTGGGCCCGTTGCAACTTACCGGGCAGCCCGCGTCGTGGCGAGCGGGGGCGATGATGTCGGCGACCGATGGCAGTTCGCCGCCAGCGGTGCGGAATGTTGCGACGAGGTTCGTTCCAGCACTGCTGAGGTCGAAGGCGCCGGTCTTGGTGAGCAGTGCTGCGCGTTGTCCTGTGGCAGTCACCAACTGCATGGCTGACCCGATACGCTGCCATCGTGTACCTGCCGGGATGGTTGTGGTGAACTCGAAACGTGTTCGGGCGCTGGGGCTGTAGCGGGTGATCTCGATGTCGATCGTGCCGCCCAACCGTCCTGCGCGCATACCGACGTCCGGGATGCGGTCGTGGTAGCGCAACACGATGTCTTGGCCGGGCAGCGTCGTGGGTATGCGCACCAGAATCGACGTCAACGGAATATAGTTCACAGGCCGCGGGCGGGGTGACGGTGTTTCGCTGGGAACCGGGACGATCGGTGTCGGGCCTGCAGTCGGGATATCTGTAGGAGCGTGGCCGGTGATGTTCGGACCCGGCGCCGGGGTTGAGGTCGTGGTGCCAGGGGTGGCGATCGGCGGTGTGGTCGTGGTGGTGGTCGGCGTCGTGGACTGCGGGTCGTGGCACACATACGGCGGATTCGGTGTCGGCGCGTCGTTGACGGTCTTGCCGGGATGCGCTGCGGCCCACGCTTGTTTCCACGCCGCGTTGTAGGCAGCGATTTCGCGGGCACACCGTTCGGCAGGAGTCTCAGCGGCGGCTGTTGTCGAGTTGCTCAATGCCACCACCGTGACGACTGCCACGCTGACGGCGAGAATGGCAACCACGACCGCAACCCACAGTCGTGGCTGCGTGTCCCGATTCGCCGTCGCGCTCTGTTTGTTCGGCGAGTTCTTGTGCATCACAGCCACATCCTCGCGGAGTAGACGTTCAGGGTGTCATCGGCGGTAGGGCTCGATGCGGAGAACCGCACCACCGTGCGCACCGTGGTCGGCCCGGCGCAACCATCGACAGAAATGTGGACGCGGCGGACCCGGATCGATGCCCGGTTAGTGCTGAGAGTCTTTTGCCCCAAGGAAATCTCAGCGATGCGGCCGGGCATGATCTTGGAGGAGATCGATGGGGTCAGCTGGCCTCCTACTCCGATCGAGGCGCCGGGCTGGCCGCTGATAGTGACGTTGGCTTGCGGACCGAAGGACGATCCGAGACCGAAGGTTGCCCCATCGGACACATCTATCTGGCATCCGACGAGCAGGAACTGTTCCAGCACACCGGTATTCACGGGCTGCGAAGGGAGTCGATTGGAGCTGGCCGGTGTGATCAGCACTCCTACGCGTGAGGACACCCAGCCCTCGCGGGAGGCGAAACTGTTCGCGATGTTGCTCATCGGGTTCACGGTGAGTTCCGATGCCCGCAGCTCGATCTTCCATCCGTCGTCGGTGACGAGTTTGTCGTACTTGCTGGCCAACGCTGTTGGCGCGGCCGAGGCCGACATCGGATGCATACTGACCGCTACCGCCACGACTGCCACCACCAGCCCAGCCATTGCCCAGACGCGTTTCAACTGATCCCCCGATCCCAGCACACCAAAAACACCGCATGCGCTATATGCAATTGGATGTTCACTTCCGTGATGCTGAGAAAGTACTGGGATTCTTGTCCGAGCGCAACCCTGCCGGCCTCCGATCGTGGCTGTGGCGCAGCGCGATAACACTAATCCGAGGCTCCCGCCGCACCAGCGTGCATGCGAATCTCTTGCGTACTCAACCGTCATCGCCGCCGCGTGGAGGATCGAACTCCCACAACTCGCGGTCCCACGTGAGTAGCGAGACGATCTGGGGAAGTAGCCAATCGGGAGGATCAGGCACATTCGTCTCATCAACCCGACTCTGCCTGCGATCGTCCCGCGACCCACCGGGCGACCATTCGCGCGCTGTCACACTCCCACCCGATGGGCGCCCAATAGGTGACACCGCCCTAATGAAGCGTTACCTATTGCGTCGCGACGACCCACACACCCAAGTGGAAACAAGAGTAAACACCGCGAACCAACCCCAGATAAGGACTGCAGACATCGATGGCATGATCGGCAACGACCGCCCCTACCTGAGTGACGGCATCGGATATCAGGTGACATACGCAGCCGTCAACAACTACCTGGACACCACCAGCGACATCACCGCGATCGATCTGGCCACGGGGACAGCAACGTTGGTGGCCGATGATGTCCCTGGCGGCTTGGCCACCCAGTACGGAGAGCCACCTGCCGTCACCGCATCCGACGGCACCACCTACTGGGCGTTCAACAACGTGGATGGTGACGCAGCGGGCACGCCCCTCACAGCCGACACCACGCTGGTGATCGTCGATCGTGATGGCAGCGCCGAGGTCCACACACTTCGTGGCCTCTCCTACCAGGACGGTGGACGAGTACGATTCACCACGAGTGGCGTTCCGTTCCTGGTCACGCGAGACTACTCCCCTCAATCGCAGTCGCTCAGCGGGGTCAACGTGATCTCCCTCGAAAACGGCGTCCCGACAACCACTTCCCTGGCTGCCAGCAACCCCTTCGTCATGGGGGTCACCGACGATGGGACGGTGATCCTGTTCGACTATGACTCGGAGACCGGGGTCAACACCGCAAACTTCGTCCGGACCGATGGAACGATCACTACCGCCGTTCTTCCGAACCGCACCGACGTCTCCAACTACCACGGGTACATCCTGGCGCCGGACGGCACGGTCTATCTGGTTTTCTCGACGTTGAACAGCCCCGACACCACCATCAACGTCATCACGCCGACGGGCGGGCAGCAGGATCTGACGGTGCCCGGAACATACACGGCGGGAGCCTATTCCGTGTCTTCGGTCGACTCCATCTACCTCACGACAGCCCAGGACAACGGCGACGGCACGTTCACACCGGTCATCACCGAGATCTCGGCCCTGTCCACCAACACACCACCGGTGCCCGTCGAGGGATACGCACCCACAGTCGACGCCGCAGATCCTGAGAGCGGCTCGGTCAGCGGCAATTTCAGCGGTTTCGCAGTGTCGACCGACGGCGACGCCCTCACCTACCAGATCACCGGCGCCACAATGATCGCACCTGGCGTGTACACGACCCGAGGTGGCGGCACGCTGCTCGCCGACCCCGAAACCGGTGAGTTCACCTACATTCCGTCACTATTGGCTCGCACAGACCCGTCGACCACATCCGACGTGTTCTACGTGAAAGCCGATGACGGTCACGGCGGATTCGCTGCCGCCGCGGTCGTCGTACCGATCGAGCCGCTGCCGCAGGGCACCTCTGTCGGATCGATCAATTCTCCAGAACTCGACGCCATGACCGATCCGACACTGACCACCGACGATCCGGACGTCACGTTCAATCCGTACACGCATGAGTACGCGTACACACCGACGTGGGAAACACGCCACGCCGCAGCACTTCCCGGTGCCGTGCAGTCTCACACGTTCACGGTGACTGCCACCGACTCGGTGACGGGCGAAACCTTCGAGATCGAGGTGACCGCACCGATCACACCTGCGAACAACGCACCCAGCATCACCGTGGGAGCACCCGAAGCTCCAGCGTCTGACACCGGCGCTGTCAGCGGCGGTCACGACTTCACCGATCTCGACGGCGACGAGATGACCTTCCTCATCTACTCTCCCGACACCGGCCAGTACGTCGAAGGCACAACGCTCGTCGGCGATCACGGCACCTTGGTTCTCGACCCGCAGACCGGTCGCTACACGTACACCCCGACCGTCGACGCACGGTACGCGGCATCGTCTGAACCGCTGTCAGAGCGGCTTCTCGTGGGTGTGAATGATGGACATGGCTCAGGCACCAGCACCGAGCTGATCCTCCCCATCGATCCGATCGCGACGACGGAAAGCGTTGCACTGCAACCCACGCAATCGGACGAGATCCACTACTTCACGACTGAGAATGGGACCATGTACCGGGTCGAATCCGGGTGGGATGGCCAGTACTTCACACAGATCACTGTCGTCGACCTCGATGGCGCGGTCGACACCGTAGATCTAGTGTCACGTTTCATTAATTCCTATTGGGTTGGGCTTTTGCCAGGATTTCGTCGGCGGTCTTTGTCCATACGAAGGGATGTTTGCGGTCGTTC
>NZ_JBEXMX010000064.1:0-31931 GCF_040610755.1 Gordonia sp. NPDC003585
GTCACGCGCGCCCAGGCCCGCAGCCTGGCCGCCGAGGGCGCGGACGCCGTCGAGCAGGGTGTCGAACACCGGTCCGGCGTCGTCCCAGCGCGGGAGGATCTCGTAACCGCGTTCACCGGTGTACCCGGTGCGGCAGACGCGCACGGGAAACCTGCCGTCGCCGGTGTTGAGGTCGGCGTCGACAAACGCCATGTACTCCATGTCGGCGGGCAGACCCAGTCCCGCCAGCAGTTCCGGGCTGCGCGGGCCCTGCACCGCGAACACGGCAAACTCACGGTGGCGGTCGGTGATCTCCACACCCTGCGGCGCGGCCACCCGGAGCAGTTCGACGACGGACGCCGTGTTGGCGGCATTGGGGATCAAGAACACCTCGTCGCCCGATACGAGGTAAGCGATCAGATCATCGACGACGCCGCCGGACTCGTTGCAGCACAGCGTGTATTGGGCTTTACCCGGGCCGATCTTGGCCAGGTCGTTGGTCAGCGCCGAGTTCACGAAGTCGGCAGCGCCCGGTCCGGAGACCAGCGCCTTGCCGAGATGGCTGACGTCGAAGACGCCGATCTTCTCCCGCACCGCGTTGTGTTCGGCGACCGTGCCGGCGTACGACACCGGCATGTTCCAACCACCGAACTCGGCGAAGGTGGCACCGAGCGCGACGTGACGATCGGCGATGGGACCGGCAAGCAGTTGACTCATGGTGCTCAACTTAACGCCCCGGGACGCCGTAACCCCGAATACCCGGATCACTCCTGAGTTGGTACGAGCGCAGCGTGACACCGCCGCTCTCGTTGCCGCCGACCGTGGTGATCTCGTCGCCGTCGACGCGAACCACGATGTTGGTGTGCTGCCCCATCGGGCTCGGCTTGTCGTAGAGCACGATGTCGCCGGGAGTCGGGCGGTGTCCGGGCGGGCGCAGACGACCGGTGTCGGACAGATGGGCGGTGAGCGTCAGGACACCTGGGATGCGCCACGACCCCGAGTTCGGATTACTCAGCGGCACACCGGCTTCGCGCATCGTCCAACTCACGAAGTCGGCGCACCATGGCTCTCGCACACCGTCGGAGTACGTGGTGCCCGCCGGATTGCGGCGGTACTGTTCGCCGACCACGGTGACGATGCGCGCCCGGACGGGTGAGAGCGTCGGATCGATGGCCGGGAAGTCGGGACGCGCCCCCGGCAGGATCGACGACAGACCCGGCAGCCGGTCGGCAACTGTGCTGACCGTGATCACACCGACGGCGGCGACGACCGACAGGGTGGCGACAATCACGGCGACGGTCGACCGGCGCCGCCTGCTGGCGCGTTCTCGTGTCGCCGTCATGTGTCCCCCGCTTTCTGTGCCCGGCCGTGAAACGTCCACCTTAGTGATCGCCCGACGACAACCGGTCCCGCCACATTGCGGTGTCGTCCACGCGTCCGACCCCTGTGGCAGAGTTGAGCGGGTGAGCAAGAACGACACTGTCGACCGCACCCGCGGCCCCGAACTGGACCTGTCCACCTCGATCGCCAAGGACGACACCGCACTCGTCATCGGCCTGATCAGCGCGCCGTCTTCCGAGGACGACGCCGAACCCACGCTGGTCATCGCCGAAGAACTGCTCGACGATGCACAGGCCGGCGAGATCTCCGCCGCGCTGACGGCCCTGGGCGCCACGGGTTCACACGGCGAGGTCACCAAGATCGCCGCACCGGCATCGCTGCCGGTCGACATCGTGGTCGCGGTCGGCCTCGGCGACACCGCCGACGCAGAGTCCGCCGACAAGATCCGCCAGGCGGCGGGTGTCGCGGTCCGGTCACTCGAAGGGGTCGCTTCGGCCGCCACGACGCTGTCGACGGTGAACCTGCCTGCCGCCGCCGAGGGCCTCTTCCTGGGCGCCTATCGGTTCGACGAATTCCGGTCGGACAAGACGAAACCCAAGAAGTCCCTGCCGGGACAGATCACGCTGATCGTCGACGCCAAGACGAAAGAAGCCAAGACAGAACTCGATCGGGCGGCAACGATCGCCGACTGCGTCGCCATCGCCCGCGACTTCGTCAACACCCCACCGAGCCACCTCTATCCCGAAGAGTTCGCCGCTCGGGCCCGGACGTTGGGCGCCAAGGCCGGTCTCACCGTCGAGATCCTCGACGACACCGAACTCGACGCACAGGGTTACGGCGGGATCATCGGCGTCGGCAAGGGTTCCTCGCGCCTGCCTCGTCTCGTGCGATTGACGCATGCCGGAAAGAAGTCGGCCAAGAAGGTGGCGCTCGTCGGCAAGGGCATCACCTTCGACACCGGCGGCATCTCGATCAAGCCGGCCGCGAACATGGATCAGATGACCTCCGACATGGGCGGAGCGGCCGCGGTCATCGCCGCGACGATCCTCGCCGCCCGACTCGACCTCGACGTGTCCGTCACGGCGACCGTGCCGATGGCCGAGAACATGCCGTCGGGCACTGCCCAACGGCCGGGCGACGTGCTGACCCAATACGGCGGGCGGACGGTCGAGGTGCTCAACACCGACGCCGAGGGACGTCTCGTCCTGGCCGACGCGATCGTGCGCGCCTGTGAGGACGACCCCGACTATCTGATCGACACCGCAACCCTGACCGGCGCGCAAATGGTCGCGCTGGGGACACGCACGCCGGGTGTCATGGGCACCGAGGAGTTCCGCGACCGGGTGGCGGCGCGTTCGGCCGACGTCGGCGAGAACGCGTGGGCGATGCCGCTGCCCGCCGAGCTTCGCGGCGACCTCAAATCCCGCGTCGCCGATCTGGCCAACGTCACCCCGCACCGATGGGGCGGGATGCTCGCCGCCGGACTGTTCCTCAAGGAGTTCGTGCCCGAGAACGTGGCGTGGGCGCACATCGACATCGCCGGCCCCGCATTCAACACCGGCGGCCCCTGGGGCTACACGCCGAAAGGTGGGACCGGCGTGCCGGTCCGGACCATCGCGGCCGTCCTCGAGGACATCAGCAGCAACGGCTGACCTGCGACTGCACCCGCCCGCCGGCCGCACCCGAATCCGCCGGCGCCGGGAGCGAAGCGAGCGGGCCGAGTTCCACCGGCGCCGGGAGCGAAGCGAGCGGGCCGAGTTCCATCGGTGTCTCGCCGGGACCGTCACGCCGCGAATGGGATTACGAGCCGAACCGAGTCAGGGCGGGCCGCGACGGGTAGGGTTAGCCGAGGGTGAGCGCTGACCCGCCACCAGCCCCGTGTCCCGACGGCGCACACACCGTCGGCCACCACAACAGCACAGACAACCGTGTCGAGTTCAGGAGTCAACAACGATGGCCTTCTCCGTCCAGATGCCCGCCCTCGGTGAAAGCGTCACTGAGGGAACAGTGACCCGGTGGCTGAAGGAGGAGGGCGACACCGTCGAGGCGGATGAGCCGTTGCTCGAGGTGTCCACGGACAAGGTGGACACCGAGATCCCGGCCCCGACGTCGGGCGTGCTGACCAAGATCATCGCCGCCGAGGACGACGTCGTGGAGGTCGGCGGAGAGCTCGCGCTGATCGGCGATGGCGATGAGGCAGGCGACTCCGGTGACGACTCGTCGGCAGAGGCCGAATCCGAGCCGGAACCAGAGCCCGAGGACGCATCCGACGAAGAACCGGCCGAGAAGTCCGCCGAGGCACCGTCCACCAACACCGACGAGCCTGCTCCCAAACCGAAGGCCGACACCGGTTCGAGTTCGGGCGAGGGCACCGACGTGCTGATGCCCGAACTCGGCGAGTCGGTCACCGAGGGCACCGTCACCAACTGGCTCAAGTCGGTAGGCGACGAGGTCGCCGCCGACGAACCGCTGCTCGAGGTGTCCACCGACAAGGTCGACACCGAGATCCCGTCCCCGGTCGCCGGCACGCTGCTCGAGATCGTCGCCGAAGAGGACGACGTCGTCGAGGTCGGCGGCAAGCTCGCGGTCATCGGCGACGCGTCGGCGGCCAAGTCCGAGCCGGAACCGGAGCCCGAGCCGGAAGGGGCCGAGGCCGAACCTGAGCCGGAACCCGAACCAGAACCAGAGCCAGAACCCGAGCCTGAGCCCGAACCGGCGAAGGCCGAGAAGGCCGAGAGCGCAAGCACTTCCGAGGATCCGCCGACCGTCGAATCGACCCCGTACGTGACACCGCTGGTGCGCAAGCTGGCCGCGGAGAACGACATCGATCTCGACTCGGTCAAGGGCACCGGGGTGGGCGGTCGAATCCGTAAGCAGGACGTCCTCGCCGCCGCCGAGGCCAAGAAGGCTCCCGAACCCGAGCCTGCTCCGTCGGCACCGGCTCCCGCCGCGTCGGCTCCCTCTGCGTCGGCTCCGAGCGCCCCCGCGGCATCGGGCGGCACGTCGTCGGCACCGGAGATCAAGCCGGAGCTGGCCGCCCTGCGTGGGACCACCCAGAAGATCAACCGCATCCGGCAGATCACCGCGAAGAAGACGCGCGAGTCGCTACAGACCAGTGCGCAGCTCACCCAGGTGTTCGAGGTCGACATGACCAAGATCGTCGGACTGCGCAAGGCGGCCAAGGAATCCTTCAAGGCTTCCGAGGGTGTGAACCTGACGTTCCTGCCGTTCATCGCCAAGGCCGTGGTCGAGGCACTGAAGGCGCACCCCAACGTCAACGCGTCGATCGACGAGGACAAGAAGGAGATCACCTACTACGACAAGGTGCATCTCGGCATCGCCGTCGACACCGAGCAGGGGCTGCTCTCACCGGTCATCCACAACGCCGACGACCTGTCGATCGCCGGCTTGGCGCGTGCGATCGCCGACATCGCGGCCCGTGCACGCAAGGGTGCAGGCGGACTCAAGCCCGACGAGCTGGCGGGTGGCACGTTCACCATCACCAACATCGGCAGCCAGGGTGCGTTGTTCGACACCCCGATCCTGGTACCGCCGCAGGCGGCGATGCTCGGCACTGGTGCCATCGTCAAGCGTCCGGTCGTGATCACCGGCGACGACGGTTCGGAGTCGATCGCGGTGCGGTCGATGTCGTTCCTGCCGCTCACCTACGACCACCGACTCATCGACGGCGCCGATGCCGGTCGTTTCCTCACCACTGTGAAGAAGCGCCTGGAGGGTGCGGCCTTCGCCGCCGACCTCGGGCTGTAGATGCGAGTAGCCGTAGCCGGCTCACAAGGGCTGATCGGTTCGGCCCTGGTCACCTCGTTGCGCGCGGCGGGCCACACGGTTGTCCGTCTGGTCCGCCGCGAAGCGCTGTCCGACGACGAGTTCAGCTGGGAACCAGAGACTTTCGGGGTACCGGAGGAGAGCCTGGCCGGTGTCGACGCGGTCGTCAGCCTCGGTGGCGTGGGTATCGGCAACCAGCGCTGGACCGGACGGTTCAAACAGGAACTGCGTGACTCCCGGATCACGCCGACCGAAGTCCTTGCCGAAGCCGTCCGCGACGCCGGTGTCCCCACCTTTGTCAGCGCCAGCGCCACCGGCTTCTACGGCGACACCGGCAGCCACGAGGCGACCGAAACCGATTCGGCCGGAGAAGGATTCCTCGCCGATCTGGTGACCGACTGGGAACGCGCGGCGACCGAGAACGCGGGACCCGACACCCGAGTCGTGCTCCTACGGACCGCGCCGGTGCTCAGCCCGAAGGGCGGCATGCTCGCGAAGCTGCGTCCGATCTTCAAGCTGGGATTGGGCGGTCCGATCGGCGACGGCAAGCAGTACTTCTCGTGGATCAGCCTGGTCGACGAGCTCCGGGCGATCGAGTTCGTGCTCGATTCCTCGATCAGCGGTCCGGTGAACCTGAGCGCTCCCGAGCCGGTGCCGTTCGGCACTTTCGTCTCCGCCCTGGGGCACGCTGTGCACCGGCCCGCGATCCTGCCGGTGCCCGGTTTCCTGGCCCGCGTCGCCGGTGGTGAGATGGCCGAGGAAATGATTCTGATCAGTCAGCGCGTTGTACCGGCTGTGCTCACCGACAACGACTTCACCTTCGACCACCCCGACATCGACACGGCACTGGAGTACACCCGTGCCTGACCGCGTGACCACCAGCGCGGTGACCGGGAGCCGACGGTCGGTGCGCGCCGACGCCGCACCCATCGAGGTCCGGTATCTCGGCACGGTCGACTACCGCGACACCTACGAGCTCCAGCATCGCCTCGCCGACGAGCGCGCGAGCGGTGCGCTCGATCACGATGTCCTGCTGCTGCTCGAGCATCCGTCGACCTACACCGCGGGCAAACGCACCGAGGAGGCCGACCGTCCCTCCGACGGTTCACTCGTGATCGACGTCGACCGCGGTGGTCGGATCACCTGGCATGGTCCCGGACAGCTGGTGGGCTACCCCATCGTCAAGCTCGGCGAACCGCTCGACGTCGTCGACTACGTCCGACGCCTCGAGGCCGCGTTGATCGCGGTATGCGCGACGCTGGGTGTGAGCACCGGCCGCGTCGACGGCAGGTCCGGGGTGTGGGTGCCGGCGCAACCCGCACGCAAACTCGGGCAGATCGGCATCCGGGTGGCCAAAGGCGTTGCGCTGCATGGCTTTGCACTCAACGTCAACCCCGACATGAGCGCCTTCGAGGCGATCGTCCCGTGCGGAATCGCCGATGCCGACGTCACGTCGCTGAGTCTGGAGACCGGACGGACGGTCGCGGTCGCCGACGTGCTCGACGTCGTCGCCGAGGCGGTGAGCGCCGCCCTCGACGGCACGCTCCCCGAGAACTCCGCACCCGATGCGGTGACCCACACGAGCGTAGGATCGGCACGGTGACCGCGTCCCCCACAGCCCCTGACGGCCGCAAGCTCCTGCGCCTCGAGGTCCGCAACGCGCAGACGCCCATCGAACGCAAACCCGAGTGGATTCGCACCCGCGCGACGATGGGACCGGAGTTCACCGAACTCAAGGGCCTGGTCAAACGCGAAGGCCTGCACACCGTGTGCGAGGAAGCCGGCTGCCCCAACATCTACGAATGCTGGGAAGACCGCGAGGCCACCTTCCTCATCGGCGGCGAACAGTGCACTCGACGCTGCGACTTCTGCCAGATCGACACCGGAAAGCCGGCACCGCTCGATCGTGACGAACCGCGCCGCGTCGCGGAGAGCGTGCAGGCCATGGGACTGCGCTATTCGACGATCACCGGCGTCGCCCGCGACGACCTCCCCGACGAGGGCGCCTGGCTCTACGCCGAGACCGTGCGCGCGATCCATCGGCTGAACCCCGGCACCGGTGTGGAGAACCTGATCCCCGACTTCCACGCCAAGCCCGACCTGCTCGACGAGGTCTTCGACGCCCGCCCCGAGGTGCTCGCGCACAACCTCGAAACCGTGCCGCGTATCTTCAAGCGCATCCGGCCGGCGTTCCGCTACGAGCGTTCGCTGGAGGTCATCACCGCCGCCCGCGACTTCGGCCTCGTGACCAAGTCCAACCTGATCCTGGGCATGGGCGAGACGCCGCGTGAGGTGCAGTCGGCCATCATCGACCTGCACGAGGCGGGCTGCGACATCCTCACCATCACCCAGTACCTGCGGCCGTCGGCGCGTCACCATCCGGTGGAACGTTGGGTGAAGCCGGAGGAGTTCGTCGATCACTCCGAGTTCGCGACCGAGATCGGGTTCGCCGGCGTGATGGCCGGTCCGCTGGTTCGCTCGTCGTATCGCGCGGGCCGCCTCTACGCACAGGCCATGGCCCGCCACGGACGGCCCCTCGCACCGGCGATGGCACATCTCGCCGAGGAGGGTTCGGCCAGCCAAGAGGCCTCGAGCCTGATGGCGCGGCTGGCTCGCTGACCTCAGCCGGCGGGAAGGTCCAACCTGTGTCCGACCGGGGTGGCGGCCGGACGTAAGCTGGAGTGCATGGCAAAGGCGCAGTCCAAGGACAAAGAGGCAAAGGCCGCGGCCAAACAGGCCCGCAAGAAGGCATCGAAGGAACGGCGCCAGCAGCTGTGGCAGGCGTTCCAGATGCAGCGCAAGGAGGACAAGCGCCTTCTGCCGTACATGATCGGTCTGTTCGTGCTGATCGTCGCAGTGTTCGTGGCGCTGGGCTTCGTCTTCGGGACCGTATGGCTGTTCGTGCCGCTGGGCGTGGTGCTCGGTCTGCTGGCCGCGTTCATCCTGTTCGGCCGCCGAGTGCAGCGCAGCGTCTACTCCAAGGCCGAGGGCCAGCCCGGTGCCGCGGGGTGGGCGTTGGGCAACATGCGCGGTCAGTGGCGTGTTCAGCAGGCGGTCTCCGGGACCTCCCACCTCGACGCCGTGCACCGCGTCATCGGCAAGCCGGGCGTGATCCTCGTCGCCGAGGGCTCCCCCGCCCGCGTCAAGTCCCTTCTCGCGCAGGAGAAGAAGAAGGCTGCGCGCGTGGTCGGCGACACCCCGATCTACGAGATCGTCGTCGGCAACGACGACGGGCAGGTGCCGCTCTCCAAGCTCGAACGCCACATCAACAAGCTGCCCAAGAACATCGACGGCAAGCGGATGGACACCCTCGAGGGACGACTGTCTGCTCTCGGCTCCAAGGCACCCGGCCCCGGCATGCCGAAGGGCCCGCTCCCGGCGAATGCGAAGATGCGCAGCATGCAGCGCACCGCGCGTCGCCGGAGCTGACCGCCTCCCGCGCCTGGTCTGATCGAGCAGGCCAACCTGACGAGTCGGCGACCAACTCGCGTGGAGGCGGGAAGGGTTGGCGGTTGGGCCGGTGGCCAGGATCGGGCCCCTGACGGTGGTCCTCCGGGTATATCCCGGAAGCGGACGCTGACGGGCCCGATCTCAGTCACCGATCGCCGGTCGCCGCGTTCCTCCGACGGCGACGCCAGGAACATGCGCCCACAAAAAGTCGGGGAAGAAACTTCGTCCCCGACCCTTGGTGTCCTCCCCCAGAAATTTGTGGGGGACGACTGTGAACCTCGGGGAAGAAACTTCTTCCCCTAGATTTTTCGGGCAGGACGCCATCGTGTTTCCCCAGGTCGGAAGGCTGGTCACCCAAACTCTTCGAGTCAGCGACCCACCCGCCGACGTCGTCGGCGATCGTGAAGATGGGAAGAGCCGCGCCGTCTGAAGCGGTCCTCCTCAGGTGCCACCGATGCAAGGTTGCCCTCCCAGGCACGTCACGGCGACCGTTTCAGATGCCAACTCCAGCGGCGACCCGGTCAGGCCAAGGGATGATGCCGCCACCCGTCGGATGTCTGTACGCCCCAGCCCGACAGGTGCACTCTGCAGGGCTCCCACGCACAGATTTCCGCAGTTCAGGAGGACAATAGCTGTGCTCGTCGGATCAGATCAGCGAGTGCGCACCATCGCGGTGCCGGTGGCCCGGTCGTGCAGGGCGCGTCCGTTGTAGTCGTTGATGAGTGCGGGCACCAGGAACACGATGAGCAGCTGTCGAGCGACCGCCCGGATGATTCCGACCGCCGCTGGCTGCGCCTCGCCGGCCGCCTCCGCCGACGCGCGCTCCGGTCCGTGGTCGACACGGGCCACCCGCAGTCCGATCGCGAACTGGCCCGGGGTGAAACCGAAGAGCGTCACGGCGAGTACGCCGATCACGAACCACACGCCGAGGATCGCGGTGCCCATGTTGGGCGAGCCGAATCGCACGAACAGCAACGAGATGCCGCCGGCCAACAGCCAGTCCACGAGCAGTGCCGCCACGCGCGGCCAGCCGCTCGCCAATGACCCGGGACCCGTTTCGGGCAGCCCGAGATCTTGTCCGCGGTACTCGTTGTCGACACCGGCGGCGGGGCCGATCTGAGGTCCCGACAACCACGATCCGGTGGTCCGTCCCACTGCAATCTCCTTCGCCGACTGTTCACCGCCAACTGTTCACCATGGTAATCCCGCTCCGAAAGCGAGGTTCACGCCGGACGCGGGGATCGGAAGGCATAGGGTTGGACCGCACGACGGCTAGCGTTGTAGTGCGTCAAACAGACCGTCCACGTAACACAGGAGAAACACTCCCTTGACCCATGGGCAACGTCGCCTCCATACGGTTCAGGCTGAGATCCGCTGCTGTGTCTCGGTGGCGGATGAGGCGTGTCAGCACCACTGACCACCCGATCACGAAGGAGTCACCGCACGGTGTACAGCAGTAAAGAAGAACTACTCGAGGGCATCAAGAAGGAAGGTGTCGAGTACGTCGACATCCGTTTCTGCGATCTGCCCGGTGTCATGCAGCACTTCTCGATCCCGGCGTCGGCATTCAACGAGGACGTCTTCGAAGAAGGGCTCGCCTTCGACGGCTCGTCCGTCCGCGGCTTCCAGTCGATCGACGAGTCGGACATGATGCTGCTGCCCGACCCGGCAACCGCGCGGATCGATCCCTTCCGCAAGGCCAAGACGATGAACATCAGCTTCTTCGTCCACGACCCGTTCACCCGCGAGGCCTACAGCCGTGACCCGCGCAACGTGGCCCGCAAGGCCGAGGACTACCTCGCCTCCACCGGAATCGCCGACACCTGCTTCTTCGGCGCCGAGGCCGAGTTCTACATCTTCGACTCGGTGTCCTTCGGCTCCGAGATGAACGGCACCTTCTACGAGATCGAGTCGGAGTCGGGCTGGTGGAACACCGCGTCCCCGACCGACCCGGACGGCAGCCCGAACCTCGGCTACAAGGTCCGCCCCAAGGGCGGCTACTTCCCCGTCGCACCGTACGACCACTACGTGGATCTGCGTGACGAGATGTCGACCAACCTGCAGAACGCGGGCTTCATCCTCGAGCGTGGCCACCACGAAGTCGGCACCGGCGGCCAGGCGGAGATCAACTACAAGTTCAACACGCTGCTCCACGCAGCCGACGATGTGCTGCTGTTCAAGTACATCATCAAGAACACCGCCTTCCAGAACGGTAAGACCGTCACCTTCATGCCGAAGCCACTCTTCGGTGACAACGGCTCGGGTATGCACGCCCACCAGTCGCTGTGGAAGGACGGCAAGCCGCTGTTCCACGACGAGGCCGGCTACGCGGGTCTGTCGGATCTGGCGCGCTACTACATCGGCGGCATCTTGCACCACGCGCCGTCGCTGCTGGCGTTCACCAACCCGACGATCAACTCCTACAAGCGCCTGGTGCCCGGCTACGAGGCCCCGATCAACCTGGTCTACAGCCAGCGCAACCGGTCCGCCTGCGTGCGTATCCCGATCACCGGCAACAACCCGAAGGCCAAGCGCCTCGAGTTCCGTTGCCCGGACAGCTCGGGCAACCCGTACCTCGCGTTCGCGGCCATGATGATGGCCGGCCTCGACGGCATCAAGAACAAGATCGAGCCGCACGAGCCCGTCGACAAGGACCTCTACGAGCTCCCGCCGGAGGAGGCCAAGGGCATCCCGCAGGCCCCGACGTCGCTCGCCGCGGTCATCGACAAGCTCGAAGAGGACCACGAATACCTCACCGCCGGTGGCGTGTTCACCGAGGACCTCATCGAGACCTGGATCGCGCTGAAGCGTGAGAACGAGATCGAGCCGGTGCAGATCCGTCCGCACCCGTACGAGTTCGCTCTGTACTACGACGTCTGATCGTCTCCGACGAGGCGACGTCTGATCGTCTCCGACGAGGCGACGTCTGATCGTCTCCGACGAGGCGACGTCTGATCGTCTCTTCTGACAAGTCCACCCATCCGGTCCGCCGGGCGGGTGGACTTGTCATTTGCGGGGGGATTCGCCGGGGCCACTCGACATGTGCCCGAGAAACCCGACGTGGCACACTCACCCGGTGACCAACCCGTACGACCCACGCAATCCGCACGGCCGACAGCCCGGTGCACCCGGTGCCTACGACCCGACGGCGCAGTGGCCCGTGGGTGGTGTTCCGCCGAATCAGGGTCGCCCGGCCCAGCATCAGAACCCACAGCATCAGAAACCACAGCATCAAAACCCACAGCATCAAAACCCGCAGCATCAGAATCCGCCGCATCACACACAGCAGTTCCCGGGCGTAAACCCCTACGGTGCGTACGGCCCGCCGAACCAGCCACCGAGTGGACCTGGGTGGCCGCCCAGCGGACCGGCCTGGCCGGTCGCTCCCCAGAGTGGGCCGCCCAAGAAGAGCGGATCGACCGCGCTCATCGTCGGCGGGATCGCCATCGCCACCGTGGTCGTCATCGTCATCGCTGTGGTCGCGGGCATTCTGATGAATCGAAGCGACGACGACAACTCGACACATGCGGCCGCGGCGGTCTCGTCGTCGCGGGCCAGCATGACCACGTCGCCCGACACCACCACCACAACGACAACCACCACAACAACGACGACGACCACAACGACTCCGGTTCCCGTGAACTACTACGGCGCCATCGCGATCTCGCGCGACACCGGCCACTGGGGGTACGCCGTCGACGCCGCATCGCAACGTCAAGCGAACATCGCTGCGCTCAAGTACTGCGTCGTGTCGACCTGCGCGACCGTCGTCGAGTTCCGCAACGCATGCGGGGCACTCGCACAGTCACAGGAGAACTCGTACTGGGGCTGGGGCTGGGCGCCCACCCGACAGGGCGCGATCAGCACGGCCATCTCGTACGTCAAGGGCGGCTCGCCGAAGGTCCTCGTCTCGACATGCACACGCAACGTGCAGGGTTGACGGCGGATCCGACACCACCGCATGGGCGAAACGCACGTCACAACGTGATCTCGAACACGAAATGGACTTAATACCCTGCCGACTCACAACCAGGCGTTTTACCGTATTTGACATGACCCGCACGAGATACGTCGAAGACCTAGCCCCCGGCGACCGGATCAGCATCGATGGTGCCGACAGGGTCGTCCGCACGACCACCCGCCGCGACGACGATCAGTTCCTCGTCGAACTCGTAGCCGCCGCCGACGCCGCAACCGAGGTGCTCCTGCACCGCGGCTCCAAGGTCGAGGTCGTCTGACAGACGTCACCGAGCGCGCCGGCGGTCGTCACCAAGACAACCGCCGGCGCGCTCGTTGTGTCACTGGAACTCCGCCGCCCGGCTACGGTCGCCACCGACGGCGAGGTCGTCATCATTTTCCGGCACGCGGTCCCGCGATGAACGCAGACCCCAAAGCGCGACCATCGCAGTGAACGTGAGGACGGCGGCGCCGGCCCAAGCGGCGGCACTCAACCCGTCGACGAAGGCGCTGCGAGCCGCGTCGACGAGCGCATCGGCGCGCTCGATCGGGAGGCGTTGCGCGGTCGCGAGCGCACCGGCCAACGTCCCGGGCCCCCCATCCCCGAACCGACTGGCGATATCCATCCGGAACACCACATTGACGATGCTGCCGAGCACCGCGATGCCGAGTGCTCCGCCGAGTTCGCTGGTGGTCTCCAGCAATCCCGACGTGGCGCCGGCCCGCTCGGCGGGTGCAACGCCCACCACGTAGTCGGCGATCATCGACGTTGCCGCGACCACTCCGGCAGCCAGCAACGTGGCGCCGGCCAGTACCGGCAGCAGTGTGTCGGTGCCCGTCATGGCGGCGAGCACCACGAAACCGGACGCGCCGACGAGTAGTCCGGTGACGATCACGGCCGGACGACCGATCCGGTTGGCGACGACCGCTGCCAACGGGGCGGTCGCGCCCACCACCACCGTGGGTGCAAGGCTCCACAACGCCGCGCGCAACGGCGAATAGCCGAGCACCGACTGCAGATACTGGGTCATCAGGATCGAGTTCCCGAGCATCGCGAACATACACACGAGATTCACGGTCATCGATGTCGCAAACCGGCGCTCCCCCAACAGAACAACGTCGACGAGTGGATCCGCCAATCGTCGCTGCCGCCACACGAATACCGCGCCGACCGCGACGCCGACACCGAGCGTGATCAGCCGAGACGCCGACCATCCCTGCGCGGCAACCGATTTGATCGCATCGACCACCGGCAGGATTGCGGCCAGCGCCAGCAGAGCGCTCACCAGGTCGACTCGTCGGCCTGGTACGGCCGTGTGCCCGGGCAGCAACGCCGGCGCCACGACGAGAAGCAACGCCATGACGGGGATGTTGATGAGAAACACCGACCCCCACCAGAAGTGTTCGAGCAGCACGCCGCTGATGATCGGGCCGAGGGCGACACCACCGGCGAGGACCGCATTCCACGTGGCAATAGCCTTACGGCGCTCGTCAGGATCATCGAAGAGATGTCGGATCATCGCCAGCGTCGAGGGCATCAGGGTCGCCCCGGCGATCGCCAGCAGGGCCCGGGCGCCGATCAGCATCTCCGCGCTCGTCGCGAAGGCCGCCAGTGCCGAAGCGGCGCCGAATCCCGCGGCGCCGATCATCAGTAACTTTCGGTGGCCGATGCGGTCGGCCACCGAACCCATCGTAAGCAACAGACCGGCCAGCACGAATCCGTAGACGTCGAAGATCCAGAGCTGCTGGTCGGCCGTGGGGTCGAGGTCGGCCGCGATGTAGGGAACCGCGAAGAACAGCACCGAGACGTCCATCGACACGATGAGCATCGGAAGACACAGGGCGCTGAGACCCCACCAGGGAGAACGTGTGGTCATGACAAACTCCTCATCTGTGTACGTAGTAGACTGTTTATTGCATACGCAGATGCTAGAACCTATCTGTTTACACCGCAAGCAGTAAGTAGGATGTCGCCCATGAGCCCCCGACCGACCGATCCCACGCCGTCAGACGCACACCCCCCGCTACCTCGGTACCTGGCGGCGTTGTGGGGCCGAGCCGACGACACACCGCGCCGCGGGCCCAAACCAACCCTGTCCATCCGGGAGATCGGCCGCGCAGCCGTTGCGATCGCCGACGAACGCGGCTGGGAATCGGTGTCCATGAAGGCGATTGCCCAGTCGCTGGGTATGACCACCATGTCGCTCTACCGCTACGTCGAGAGCAAGGACGACATCATCGACGCGATGGTCGACGAGGCATACGGCCGCGCAGACCGGGCCGTTCTCGACGAGGCGACCTGGCAGGGCCGGATCACCGCGTGGGCGCATGCCGTGACCGAGCGGATGCGACAACGCCCCTGGCTCGCCGCGATCCCGCTCCCCCGACCACCCTTGGGCCCGAATGCCTTGTCCTGGACCGACACCGGCGTGCGGACATTCGACGGAACGGCACTGCGCGGCCAACAGAAGATGAACGCGCTGCTACTCGTCGACGGATTCGTCCGCCAGCACGTGCGGCAGTCCAGCCAGATGGGGATGCTGGGTACGATCCCCGACGGTCCGCCCTACGAGTCGATGCTCCTCACCCTGACAACCCCCAACACCCACCCGGGCATATCCGCCGCCCTCGCCGACATGCCGGACGGCGATATAACAAGCGACGAGGAGACCGACTTCTTCACCGAGCAGTTGGACTTCGGATTGTCGGTGATCGTCGACGGCCTCTCCGCGCTGCTCGACCACTGACACGACCCGGTCACGCAGTACGGAGATCAGCCACTGCGGTGTCGGCAAACCCCTACGATGAGTACATGATCCGACTCATCATCCGCACTGTCGTCTACCTCGTCTCGGCGGCGATAGGCCTACTCGTCGCGTCGGCCGTACTCGATGATTTCCACCTGCACGCCGGTGGCTTCCTGGTCGCAGTCGTCGTGTTCTCGGCCGCACAACTCATCCTCGGTCCGTTCATCTTCAAGGTCGTGCGCAACAACGCGGAGGCCTTCGTCGGCGGGGTCGGACTCGTCTCGACATTCGTCGCACTGCTGATCGCCTACTTCGTCGGCGACGGCCTCGACATCACCGGGGCGTCGACCTGGATCGCGGGCACCGTGATCGTGTGGCTGGTCACCGCGATCGCCACCATGCTCCTGCCGTTCCTGCTGGCGAAGGCCGGCGTCAAGCACGCCCGCGAGGAGAAGGAGCAGACCGCCGGCTGAGGGTGAAACCGAAAGCCCCCCTCCAGCGGAGGGGGCTCAGGCAGCGTAGTGGCGGGCGCGGGGAGACTCAGGCGGCGCGGTCGTGGTCGAGGTCGCCGAACATCGCCTGGTTGTGACCGAAGGCGGAGATCGCTTCCTCCACGAGGCGCTCGACGGCGGCGTCGTCGAGCGGCAACGCGTCGAGCCGGTCGCGGTAGGAGTCCTTGTAGCGCTTGAGTTTGTCGATGCCATCGAAGGCGTAGAACGACAGCGCTGTGTCGTCGAGGCCGTAGTGCTGACGCATGCGATGCGCGACGACCTGACCGCCGGACAGGTCGCCGAGGTAGCGGGTGTAGTGGTGGGCGACGTAGCGCGCCGCGTCGTCGCGCGTGGCCTCGATCGCCTCGACGTACCGGGCGACCGCCGGCAGTGGCGTGATGCCGGCCGGATCGATCCCGAGCGACACGAGATCGGCGTGCAGCCGTGGCAGCCGACGCAGCTTGTCGTCGAGCACCGCCGCCGCCACCGGGTCGTCGGACAAGTCGTCACCGACCTGTTCGAGGGCGCGGTAGACGAAGTACAGCTGCGCGGCAAGGCTGGTGTACTGGCCGGCGTCGAGGCGGCCGGACATCAGGTCGTCGACAAAGGTCGCGCTCTCGGCGCGCTCGTGTGCGACGGCGGTGGCCGCACGCAGCCGCGCCGAGATGGGCCGGCTGTCGGCAACAGGGGATGCGGTGTCCGGCGAAGTCGTCATGATGCCACCAGTGATACCACCACGGCACGATGATCGGAACCCGGGATGTCGTAGGTGTTCACACTCGCCGCAGCAAAACCGCGCGTGACCACATGATCGAGGGTGATCCACGGGTGCACTCCGCGATTGGCCGGGAACGTCGGTAGGAAGCCGCCACCGACCTGTTCCACGGAATCGGCGTAGCCCTCGGTGAGCAGGTCACGGAACCGCGGGCTGTCCCACGTCGAGTTGAAATCGCCGGCCGCGACCACCCGCTCGTCGGGCAGGGCCCGCAAATAGGCCCCGATCGTCGAGAGGTCACGCTGCCAACTGTCGATCTGACCGCCGAGCGGAGCCCTCGGGTGGATTGCCAGCACCCGCGCACCGGGAGCACCGGGAAGGTCGGTCCGCGCGCTGAGGTTTCGGTCGGCGGTGTTCGGAACCGGCGCGGGATCGACGAGCGGCCGCTTGCTGAACAGCGCGGTTCCGCCCGACTGCGGCACCGGAATCGCGAACTCGTGCGGCAGTTCCCGCGCGATCGAACTCGTGCGAATCCGCGCGAGCGCCTCCGGCGTCACCTCCTGCATCGACAACAGATCGGCGTCGGACCGCTCCACCAGATCGGCCAGCGTGTCGAGATCCGCCTGTCCCAGACGCAGATTCGCGGTCACCACGGTGAACCGTTCGCCCGGCGGCGGATTCTCCCCGATCCACAGGGGCAACTGGGTCCAGACCAGGGCGACCGTCGCGATCACCGCGAACCCGAGCATGAACCAGCGCCGCAGCAGTACGAAGATGAGTAGTGCACCGGCCGCCGGCACCACCGCCAACGGCACGCGGCTGGTCATCCGGATGGTGAACCCGCTGCGCACCGGGTAGTAGTGCAACCAGACCGCGACGCAGACCACGGCGAGCAACACCCAGCCGACCACCAGCAGGGCCGCGGCGATGTACTTGCGCATCAAGCCCCGAAAACCTTGAGCACCACGGCCTTTGCGCGGCGGGTGACGCGTAGGTAGTTCTCCAGGAACTCTGCGGCCTGGTCTTGCGGCCACCCGGCCGCATACGCGATCTGCCGCAACGCTCGCCCCGGTCCCGGCAATTGGTCGACGGGTTTGCCCCGCACCAGGACCAGCGCGTTACGTGCCTTGGTCGCGGTGATCCACGCGTTCTTCAGCAGCGCGACGTCGGTCTCGGCCAGCAGTTCTGCACCGCCGATCGCGTCCAGCGACTGCAACGTCGAGGTGTTGTGCAGCGTGCGGTAGCGGTGCGCATACCGCAGTTGCAGGAGTTGGACGGTCCACTCGATGTCAGCGAGGCCGCCGCGACCGAGTTTGGTGTGCGTCGCCGGGTCGGCACCGCGCGGCAGCCGCTCGGCGTCGACGCGCGCCTTGATGCGGCGAATCTCCTTGACCGCCGCGCTCGACACCCCGCCGGCGGGATAGCGAATGCGATCGGCCATGTGCAGGAAGTCGACGCCGAGATCGTCGTCGCCGGCCACCTGATGCGCACGCAGCAGCGCCTGGATCTCCCATGGCTGCGCCCACTGGTCGTAGTAGGCCGCATACGCCGCCAGGGTGCGAACGACCGGACCGTTGCGACCTTCCGGCCGCAGTCCGGTGTCGACCTCGAGCGGCGGGTCGTCGCTGGGCGAACCCAGCATCGTCCGGACGTGCTCGGCGATCGTCTGCGAC
This sequence comes from Gordonia sp. NPDC003585, assembly GCF_040610755.1. Taxonomy (NCBI): domain Bacteria; kingdom Bacillati; phylum Actinomycetota; class Actinomycetes; order Mycobacteriales; family Gordoniaceae; genus Gordonia; species Gordonia sp. NPDC003585. The sequence goes on from NZ_JBEXMX010000064.1 coordinate 18,140, forward strand.
CATCGCACGGCCGCGGCTTCGTCGGCACCGGGGTTGGGCTGGCAGACGAACAGGACGTCGGCGTCCGATCCGTAGCCCAGTTCGCCACCACCGAGGCGGCCCATCCCGATGACTGCGATCCGGGCCGGTGCGGGTTCCCCGCGTTGCTTCTCGGAGTCGTTGATGACCACCGTGAGTGCCGCGTTGAGCACGGCCGCCCACACACTCGACAACGCGGCACACACGGCCGGGACATCCATCAGACCCAGCACGTCCGCCGACGCGACCCGCACCAACTCGGCCCGCCGGTGCGAACGTGCCGCCGCCACAGAACGTTTCAGGTCGGGCTGACGCACCGTCGAGGCGATGAGTCCCTTGGCCACGTCCTGTGGCCGAACCTCGCACAGCTTGGGTCCGTCGGGTCCGTCCGAGTACAGGTGGATCACCTCGGGCGAACGCATCAGCATGTTCGCGATGAACTCCGATGTCCCGAGCACCTTCATCAGCCGCTGGGCCACCACCCCGTCGTCGCGCAGGAGACGGAGAAACCAGTCGGCATCGTCCATGACGTCGCACAGTCGCCGGTAATTGAGCAGACCGGCGTCGGGATCGGGTGTCCGGCTGATTGTTTCGAGCAGCTGCGGCAGGATCAGGAGCTGGATCTGACCGCGGCGGCCGGGCGCGTTGGACAGGGCCCGGATGTGACTCATCGCGCGGTCGGGCTTCGCGTAGCCCAAGGCCGCGAGGCGCCGCTCGGCCGACGCGTCCGACAGTGTCAGTTCCTCGGTCTTGAACTGGGTGACGGCTTCCAACAGCGGTCGGTAGAACAGCTTTTCGTGGAGTCGGCGCACCCGGAGACTCTGATGCCGGATCTGCTCGCGCAGCACGCCGGTCGCGTCGAGGTCACCTTCGCGTCGAATGTGGGCGGCGCGCGCGAGCCAGCGCATGTTCTCGTCGTCGTCGAACTCCGGCAGGAGGTGGGTGCGCGACATCTTCTGCAACTGCAGCCGATGCTCGAGCAGCCGTAAGAATTGGTACGACGCACTGAGATTCGCGCCGTCGTCGCGCCCGACATAACCACCCGAGGTGAGCGCGGCGAGCGCGTCGACGGTCGCCATCACCCGCAGGTCCTCGTCGACTCGTCCGTGCACCATCTGCAGCAGCTGGACCGCGAATTCGACGTCGCGAAGGCTGCCGCTGCCCAGCTTGAGGTTGCGGGCGCGCAGATCCTCCGGGACGAGGGACTCGACGCGCCGCCGCATCGCCTGCACCTCGGGCACGAAGTCCTCTCGGTCGGCCGCCCGCCACACCATCGGTTTGACCGCGGCGATGTAGTCGTTGGCGAGTTCCATGTCGCCGGTCATCGCGCGGGACTTCAACAGCGCCTGGAATTCCCAGGTCTTGGCCCACCGGTTGTAGTAGGCGACGTGGGAGTCGAGGGTCCTGGTGAGGGCACCGGCCTTGCCCTCCGGTCGAAGTGCAGCGTCGACCTCGAAGAAGGCCAGCGAGCCGACGCGCATCATCTCGCCCGCGATCCGGGCGGCCGTGCCGTCGGCGGGGTCACTGACGAAGATGACGTCCACGTCGCTGACGTAGTTCAGTTCACGCGCACCGCATTTGCCCATGGCGATCACGGCCAGCCGCACGCCGATCGGCTTGTCGCCGTACACCTCGCGGTAGGCCACCGCCAGTGCGGCGGTCAGCGCCGCGTCGGCCAGATCGGCCAGGTAGGCGCCCACTTCGGGGAACCACATCACCGGCAGATCCTCGACGGTGGACGCCACGTCGTGCGCCGCGAGTTGCATCACGAGATTGCGATAGGCGAGCCGCAACGCGACCACCGACTTCGGCCCGGCGAACCCCGCCCGGTAGACCCGGTTGCCCTTCTCGATCTCCCCGGGCTCGGGTGTCGCGTCAACCGCAGCGAGCATCAGGCGGTCCACCTCGGCCCGGTCCGGCAGTTCGTCGGCGAGTAGGAGGTGCCAGCTGTCGGGTTCGGCGACCAGATGATCGGCGAGCGCGTCCGACGACCCGATCAGCGCGAACAGGCGACCACGGAAACCCTTGTTGCTGCGGATCGCCTCGTCGAGCGCCGGCCACTCGTCGCCGACAGTCGCCCGCAGGCGGGTCAGCGTCCTCAAAGCGAGGTCGGCGTCGGGTGCGCGCGACAGCGACCACAGAACATCTACCGAAGCACTGTCGTTCCAACCCAATCCGGCCAGGTCGTCGGCGGCGCCCTTGTCCAGCAGACCGAGACGACCGGAGCTGGGCAACGCACTCCGTCCGGGCGGTCGTGTCCCGGGAACGCTCGAACCCGAGGGGTTCGCGCCAGAACGGTAAGTCACACCACAAACCGTAGCGACCCGAGATCGGACATCACAGGCGGGTGCCACGATGAACGGCTACAGACGACTACAGGGGCAGGTAGCTCTTCAACTCGAACGGGGTGACCAGGCTGCGATAGTTGGTCCACTCGGTCCACTTGTTGCGCAGGAAGTAGTCGAAGACGTGCTCCCCGAGCGCCTCGGCCACCAGTTCGGAGTTCTCCATCTGGTGCAGAGCCTCGGCCAGGCTGCCGGGCAATTCCTTGTAGCCCATCGCCCGACGCTCCGCCGGGGTCAACGCCCACACGTCGTCCTCGGCCTCGTCGGGCAGTTCGTAGTCCTCGCTGATGCCCTTGAGACCGGCCGCCAGCAGAACCGCGAAGGTCAGGTACGGGTTGCAAGCCGAATCTGGGCTGCGGACCTCGACCCGACGCGACGACGCCTTGTTGGGCGTGTAGAGCGGCAAGCGGATGAGTGCCGACCGGTTGGCACCACCCCACGTCGCCGCGGTCGGGGCCTCGCCACCGTGGATGAGTCGCTTGTAGCTGTTGACCCACTGGTTGGTGACGGCGCTGATCTCGGCGGCGTGATGCAGGATGCCGGCGATGAACTTCTTCCCAGTGTCCGACAACTGCATCGGGTCGTCCGGGTTGTGGAAAGCATTGATGTCGCCCTCGAACAGGCTCATGTGCGTGTGCATCGCCGAACCGGGGTGCTCGCTGAACGGCTTGGGCATGAACGTGGCCCAGGTGCCCTCCCCGATCGCGACCTCCTTGATGACATAGCGGAAGGTCATCACGTTGTCGGCCATCGACAGCGCGTCGGCATAACGCAGATCGATCTCCTGCTGCCCCGGCGCACCCTCGTGATGGGAGAACTCGACGGAAATGCCCATCGACTCCAGTGCCTCGATCGCGTGGCGACGGAAGTTGGGCGCGGCGTCGTGGACGGCCTGGTCGAAGTAGCCGCCCGAGTCGGCCGGGACCGGCACACTGCCGTCGAGCGGTGCTTCCTTGAGGAGGAAGAACTCGATCTCCGGGTGGACGTAACAGCTGAAGCCCAAGTCGGCGGCCTTGTTCAGCTGGCGTCGCAACACATGACGCGAGTCGGCCCAGCTCGGAGTGCCGTCGGGCATCGCGATGTCACAGAACATGCGTGCCGAGTGATGCCGACCGCTCGAGGTGGTCCACGGAAGGATCTGGAACGTCGACGGATCCGGTTTGGCAACGGTGTCGGCCTCCGACACCCGGGAGAATCCCTCGATCGCGGAACCGTCGAAGCCGATCCCCTCGGCGAACGCACCCTCGAGTTCTGCCGGAGCGATCGCCACCGACTTGAGATAGCCGAGGACGTCGGTGAACCACAGCCTTACGAATCGGATGTCGCGCTCTTCGAGGGTCCGGAGCACGAATTCCTTTTGGCGATCCATGGTCGCCGACATTAGAAGTAGCCTGTTAAATCTGTGTTACACGCACAATTCGAACTCGATGTCCTGCCGTTTTGTCGAGCCCATCCCACCATGCGGAACTGGGGAGCCCGAATATGAGACGCAACCTGCAACGACACCCGCGGCGCACCCACACCCACGCGAGGACCGCAACCGGTCATTGTGACCAACGCCATAGCCATCGCGGGTTCTGCGTCGTGTCCCCGATGGGAGACTAGAGGAGTCCGTGATCAACCCGGGTACCCGCCATGCGGGACTCGAGGCAGAAAGAGACAACGATGTCCGAAACTTCGGTCTATGGTGCTGCTCCCACCACTTCTGGCACCACTCCCGCTCGTCGCCGCAAGACCCGCATCCAGCATCTCGCCCAGATGAAAGCCGAAGGCGAGAAGTGGTCGATGCTCACCGCCTACGACTATTCCTCGGCACGCATCTTCGACGACGCCGAGATCCCCGTACTGCTCGTCGGCGACTCCGCCGCCAACGTGGTGCTCGGCTACGACACCACCATCCCCTGCACACTCGACGAACTCATCCCCCTGATGCGTGCCGTGGTGCGCGGCGCGCCCCACGCCCTCGTCGTCGCCGACCTCACCTTCGGCAGCTACGAGGCCGGACCGCAGCAGGCCCTCGAGTCCGCGGTCCGCATCTTCAAGGAGTCCGGCGCTCACGCAGTCAAACTCGAAGGCGGCGAACGTGTCGCACCGCAGATCGCCGCACTCACTGCCGCAGGCATCCCGGTGATGGCACACATCGGCTTCACCCCGCAGAGTGTCAACGGCCTCGGCGGCTTCCGGGTCCAGGGTCGCGGTGACGGGGGTGACCAACTCATCGCCGACGCGATCGCCGTGCAGGAGGCCGGCGCCTTCGCCGTCGTGATGGAGATGGTCCCGGCCGACCTCGCAGGCCAAATCACCCGCAAGCTCACCATCCCGACGGTCGGCATCGGCGCGGGCAACGAGACCGACGCCCAGGTTCTCGTCTGGCAGGACATGGCCGGAATGACCGACGGCAAGACCGCGAAGTTCGTGAAGCGTTTCGGTGACGTCGGCTCCGAGCTCCGCAATGCCGCAGTGCAGTACGCCGACGAGGTCCGACGCGGCGTGTTCCCGGGTCTCGAGCACTCCTACTGATCGACCGGCGCCCTCCGACTCCGATCGCGCATTCCGCACCCTATGGTGTGACCATGCGCGATCTCTATCCGCCGGTCGAACCGTACGCCGCCGGCCATCTCGATGTCGGTGACGGACAACAGATCTACTGGGAGACCTCCGGCAATCCCGACGGCAAGCCCGCGGTGTTCGTGCACGGTGGACCCGGCGGCGGAACCTCACCGGACCAGCGTCGCTTCTTCGACCCCGACCGCTACCGCATCGTCCTGTTCGACCAGCGCAACTGCGGCCGGTCGCGTCCGCACGTGGCCGACGGCGCAGACCTCACCACGAACACGACACCTCACCTGATCGCCGACATGGAGGCACTGCGCGAGCACCTGCTCATCGACCGATGGCAGGTCTTCGGCGGGTCATGGGGTTCGACACTCGGACTCGCCTACGCCCAGACGCATCCCGATCGGGTCACCGAGCTCGTGCTGCGCGGGATCTTCTTGCTGCGTCGCAGCGAGATCGACTGGTACTACAACACCGGGGCGTCGAACATCTATCCGGACCTGTGGGAGTCCTATCTGGCTCCCATCCCGGCCGACGAACGCGATGGCGACCTCGTCGCCGCCTACCATCGGCTGCTCACCTCCGACGACCCCGCCATCGCGCAGGCGGCGGCGAGCGCCTGGACCGGTTGGGAACACTCGACGAGTTATCTGCTGCCCCGACCGGATGCCACCGACGAGGGTTCCCGTTTCGACCTGGCCTTCGCCTCGATCGAGAACCACTACTTCGTCCATCACGGCTTCCTCGACGACGGTCAGTTGCTGCGCGACATCGACCGCATCGCACACATTCCGGGTGTCATCGTGCAGGGACGCTACGACGTGGTGTGCCCGATGCGCAGCGCGTGGGATCTGCACCGCGCCTGGCCATCGGCGCAACTGCACGTCGTCGACGACGCCGGGCACGCGTCCTTCGAACCCGGCATCAAACACCACCTGGTGACGGCCACCGACGCCTTTGCGGAGTGACGATCGCGGGACCGTAGACTGACCAGACCGACATTCCCGACAGGAGGCACCGTGGCCGCATCCGAGCAGATCGAGATCGAGCTCAAATTCGATGTTGATGCCGGCCAGAGCGCCCCAGATCTACGCGCGCTGCCGGGTGTCGTGTCGGCCGTCGAACCCGAGACCTTCGCCTTGGACGCAACCTATTTCGACACCGAGACACTGGATCTCGCCGGCAACGCCATCACCATGCGACGCCGTACCGGCGGCCCGGATGCGGGGTGGCATCTCAAGCGTCCGAGCTCGGTGTCGGGGGCCCGTCGCGAGACCCGACTGACCTTCGATCAGGCCCCCGCCGACGGCGACGTGCCCACCGAACTGCTCACCCCGGTCCTCGCCCTGACGCGGTCCCGACGACTCGCGCCGGTCGCGGTCATCTCGACCACGCGCACGGTGACCGTGCTGCTCGGACCCGACGGTGTCCGGCTGGCGGAGTTCGCCGAGGATCTGGTGACCGCTCAGTCGCTGCTGCCCGGCGGACACAGCCAGCAGTGGGCCGAGTGGGAGTTCGAGCTGATCGACGGCGACAACCGGCTCCTCAAGGCCGCCCACAAGGTCCTGCGCTCGGCTGGTGGCCGGGAACCGTCGAGCGCTTCCAAACTCGCCCGCGCGATCGGCTCGACTCCCACCGCCCACGAACCGCGGCTCTCCAAGAAGCCCACGGCACTCGAACTCGTCGTCACCGACATCGCCCTGCACCGCAATTCGCTGATCGCCTACGACCCCCTCGTCCGGGTCGACGCGGAGGACGCCGTGCACCAGATGCGGGTGTCCACCCGACGTCTGCGCAGTGTCCTGTCGGGCTTTCCGACCGTCCTCGACGCGGAACGGACCGCGCACCTCAACGGAGAACTCAAACTGTTGGCCGGAATCCTCGGCGAAGCGCGCGATTCCGAGGTCCAACTCGCACTCGATGAATCTCTCCTCCGCGATGAGCCGGCATCCCCGACCCTCGTCGACGCGCTCGCCGGAACCGAAACCGCCACGCACGACCGCGCGATTCGGGCAGCCCATTCGGCCATGTCGTCGGCCCGCTACTTCGCACTGCTCGACGCCATCGACGAACTCATCGCCGCACCGCCCCCCGGCCCGGACGCCGACATCCCCGCGACCGATGCCGTCGACAAGGCGATCGACAAGAGCCGCAAGCACATCAACAAGGCGCAGGGCCGCCTCGCCGAACTCCCCGAGGGTTCCGACGAGTGGGAAGAGCAGCTGCACACGATCCGCAAGCGCGCCAAGCGACTCCGCTACAGCATCGACGCCGCCGAACCGCTCGGCAAGAAGAAGTACAAGCAGGTCGGCGCCGTCGCCAAGGAAATCCAGTCCGCCCTGGGCGATTTCAACGATTCCCGGATCAATCGGACCAAGCTCGCCGAACTCGCCGCCAGCGGTCGACTGCCCGGGCCGGACATGTTCATCCTCGGACGCATCGACGCCCGCCTCGAAGCGGACGGCGAAAAGGCCATCGCCGACTACGTCAAGTCCGCCAAGAAGCTCTGATCTCACCCGCTCCGCAACCCCCACCCGCTCCCCGAGCCGCCACCCCGCTCCCTGAGGTGCTCGAGGCGCTAGCCGAGAGCCTCGAAGGGCTGGTGAGAAAAGGGAATTGGGCGACCACGCAGCGAGTCTCACCAGGGGGCTTCGAGGCTCGTCGACTTCGAGACGCTCCATGCTCGTACCTCGCATGGGGCTCCTCAGCCCGGCGGCTTGCGCTCCTCGCACCTCAGCCAGCGGGGGCGGAGGGGCTGCGGCGACGGGAAGGGGACAGCCCTCACGCCGGCGCGAACGACACCGACCGTGTCACGGGGTCGGCGGCGGTCAGCGTCACGGTGATGCTGCTCCCCTGCGCGGGTGAACCCTCGCACGACGCCACCACGGCAGGTTCGGCGATGAAGATGCGCGCCGGTCGTTTGCCGTCGGCCTCCTGCAAGACCACCGCGTCGAACCGTTCGCCGACGCGGTCGGCCAACACGACCGCCTCGGCGAGATCCACGCTCGCCCGATCGGCCGCCGACCCGAGCGAATCCGCGGACCGCAGGACCTTCGGGAGCGTCGGCAATGCCCGGACAGTCCAGTCCGGCAAAGGCTTTCCCGACGTGACCGACAGGCATACCTCGGTGGCGAACCGATCGCCGAGCCGACGCAGCGGCGCGGTGACATGCGCGTAGACGCCGCCGATCGCGGCGTGGATCATCTCGTCGTCCGCCGGAGGGTCTGCGGGGCCTGTGCCCACGCCCAGCGGTAGATAGCCCGCACCGCGCATCAGTGCACCGGCATGCGACATCACGGCCAGCGTCGTCGGTGCGTCGCGCGGCAGTCCGGCCAGAAACTGTCCGGGCGTCTGCCCGTCCGGCCACGGCACCCCGAGAGATCGTGCGGTCGCACGCAATTCGGCGACGGCATCGCGCGCGGCCGGCGGAAGCGTCCGCAACAGTCCGATCCCGGCGTCGCGCATGATCTGTCCCGCACACCGTCCGGTCAGCAACGACAGTTGTGAGTTCCAGAGGTCCGCGGGCGTTCGCGGAGCGATCTGCAGCGACCACCCATCCGGCCCCGACACCACCTCCTGATCGGGCAGATCCAGTTCGATGGCTCCCGCCGCCAGCGCCACCCGATGCCGCAGCTCCCCGAACTCGGGCAGGGCAGCGATCGACGGGTGCAGCCGGGACGCCACCGCGTCCGCCGACACACCGGCATAGTCCAGGCGCGCAACCGATGTCACCAAAGCACGACGCACCGCCACGTCGGCGACCTCGCCGTCGTGCGTGACGCGGATCGTCCACAGCACGGCGGACCGTTTCTGGTCGGGCAACAACGAACCGGCACCCTCGGAGAGCACACGAGGATGCAGCGGCACCGACCCGTCCGGGAAGTAGATGGTGGTCCCGCGTCGGCGGCTTTCCGAATCGAGCGCGCCTTCAGGTCGCACGAGCGCGGCCAGATCCGCGATCGCATAGTCGACGACATATCCGTCGGCATCCGAGCGCAGGTGCACGGCCTGATCGAGGTCCATCGATCCGGGTGGATCGATGGTGACCAGCGGAACGTCGGTGTGGTCTTCACGTTCGGCCGCATGCGCGTCGGTCGCCTGCTGCGCCTTCGCCAGGGCGGCAGCGCCGTAGTCCTCGTTCACGCCGAGTTCGATGCGGATCGCCTCGAAGTCGATGTCCGGCGCCGACAGCCTGCGTTGCACGCCTTCGACACTATCCCCGCCGCGCCGCAACCCGCGGCCGCCTCACGACAATTCGAGTGCCACCTTGACGCAATCGGCCGATCGCGCAGCGGCCAACTCGTAGGCGCGCGGCGCTTCGTCGAACGGCAGATGATGGGTGACGATGCCGCTGGTGTCGAGGCGACCCGACTGCATCTCGTCGACGATCGTCGGCCACAACTGCTGCACCGGGGCGGTCGTCGAGCGCAGGGTGACGCTCCGCACCAAGCACATCGTCGCCGGGAACGGATAAGGGTTGAGGTCGTGCACACCGATCACCGAGACGGTGCCGCCGGCCCGCACGCAGGTCAGCCCCGCGTTCAGGGTGGCGTCGGAGGCGACGGCGTCGACCACCGAGTCGGGACCCACACCGCCGGTCGCCTCGGTCACCGCACCGAGATCCGCGGGGTCGAGGGTGATCACCCGATCGGCTGCGGCCCGCGCACGCCGCCCGCGAACCGGGTCGACGGCGAACACCGTTCCCACCCCTTGAGCGAGAGCACTGCGGACCGCACACAGTCCGACCGCCCCCAACCCGAAGACGATCACGCTCCCGCCCTCGGGGACATCGGCGCGTGCGACACCTGCCCACCCGGTGACCAGGTTGTCGGTGAGCAGCAGCGCCGTGTCGGTGTCGACGGCGTCGGGCACGGCCAGCAGATGGAAGTCGGCAGCAGGCACCGCGAGCAGTTCGGACTGAGCTCCGCCGAGCAGTCCACCCCCGAAGATGACCAGTCCCCGCACGCACCGGGTCGGGTCGAGCGTCGCGCATCCGGCGCACTGGCCACACCCACTCACCGACGACACCAGCACGCGGTCCCCCACCCGATGATTCGCGACGTCGGCTCCCACCTCCACCACCGTGCCGACCGCTTCGTGACCGAGCGCCAGCGGTGACACGAGCGGATAGTCGCCGTCGAAGAAATGCAGGTCGGATCCGCAGATCGCCGACGATTCGATCGCGACGATCGCACCCGCCGAATCGGGCAACACCGGATCGGGGGTGACGTCGATGCGCACTGCTCCCGGGTTGTCGATGACCACACTGCGCACGCGACGCCTCCTCCTCTGCCCGGACGGCTGTGTGAACTTCGTCGGCGCCGTCACGGTGCGTCAGACGCTACCGACCCCCACCCCGCGGCACGCGAAATCCGCTCATTCCGTGGGGTATTCGCCGTCAACGACATTGCCGCGAACCGTGTGGGGCCAACCGGTCCGGCCTGGCCAGGGCGGCAGGCTATCCTGGATGCGCGAACGAGTCGGCCGGGCGGCCGCGGCGCGCGGAACGGCCAGCCAACTGGTGCGCCGAGCGCCGAGGAAAGTCCGGACTCCACAGAGCAGGGTGGTTGTTAACGGCAACCCGGGGTGACCCGCGGGACAGTGCCACAGAGAACAGACCGCCGACCGTGAGGTCGGTAAGGGTGAAACGGTGCGGTAAGAGCGCACCAGCGGAACGGGTGACCGTGCCGGCTAGGTAAACCCCACCCGGAGCAAGGCCGAAGCGCGGATCGCGGTAGCAATACCGTCATGCGCGTGCGCGGGTGTCACGAGGGCTGCTCGCCCCAGCCCGCGGGTGGGCCGCTCGAGGTGCCCGGTGACGGTGCACCCAGATGGATGGTCGCCGCCGCCCCGCGGTTTCCGCCGGGGCGGCACAGGATCCGGCTTACACGCCGACTCGTTCGCCCTCCCCGACCGCTTTCAGCGCAAGTGGGAGGTGTCGTTGACGAGGCGTACCACCGAACCGCCGTCGGGAAAGAACTCGGTGATCGACACCGACGCCAGGTCCAGGTGCAGTCGGAACAGCAGTTCCGGACCCACTCCGAGCGCCTCACGCAGCAGCGACTTGATCGGGGTCACGTGCGAGACCAGCACCACCGTCTGTCCTGGATACCGCGCAAGCAGTTCGTCTTTGGCGGCGCTCACGCGCTCGGCGACGGCGGCGAAGCTCTCGCCGCCCGGCGTCGGGACCGTGACGTCCGACAGCCATCGCGCATGAATCTCCGGGTCGCGCGCCGCCGCCTCGGGAAAGGTCAGACCCTCCCACTCGCCGAAGTCCGTCTCGATGAGTCCCGGATGCTCGACGACGTCGAGCCCCATCTGTCCGGCCACCGCGCCCGCCGTATCCAGCGCGCGCTGCAACGGCGACGACACGATGGCCACCGCGTCGAATTGCTTCGCCAGTCCGGCTGCCGCAGCCGCGGCCTGCGACCGCCCCATCTCGGTCAGCACCGGATTGCCGCGGCCCGAGTACCGCCGCTGCACCGACAGTTCGGTCTGACCGTGGCGCAGCAGGATCAACCGAGTGGCCTCACCGCGCTGCCCTTGCCACGACGGGGTCTTTGCGTCGGCCACGCGCTACAGCCCCGACTCCGCGGTGCGGACCAGGATCGCCCCGCACTCCTCACACCGGATCACCTCGTCGGAGGATGCGGCAGAGATCCGTGCGATGGTGCCGCGGTCGAGTTCCATTCGGCAGGCACCGCATCGCCGGGCGCGCAGCAGTCCGGCTCCCACTCGTCCGGCCGACCGCTGACGGTCGTAGACCGCGAGCAATTCCGGGGCCACCTCTGCTGCGATGTCGTCGCGCCGGCGCTGCTTGTCCCCACGGTCGGTCTCGATCGAGGTGATCGACTCCTCGCGTCGTACACGCACCGCGGCGAGCTTGCCCTCGAGGTGTTCGATGGTCGCCGCCGCACGTCCGCGTTCGGCTTCCAGCGCCTCCTGCTGCTCCATCACCGACAGCAAGTCGTCTTCGAGCACCGACCGGCGTCGGCCCAGACCGGCCAGCTCGTGCTGCAGCTCCGACAACGCCTTGGGAGCCAACCCACCCGCGGTCAGAAGCGCCGAGTCCTTCTTCTCGCGTGCGGCCATACCGGTGACCTCGGAATCGATCCGACGATACTCCCGGGTGAGATCCTCGCCGGAGATCTCTGACCGCACGAGGTCGTCGCGGGCCGCGTCGAGTTCACGTTCGATGTCCGCGATCTCGGCATCCTCAGCGAGGGTGGCGCGTCGGTGGTCCAGGCGTGCGATCTCGGCGTCGGCGTCCGCGAGTTCGAGCAGCAGTCGCTGGGCACCGGCCTCCGCGATCATCGGGGCCTCCTGAGTTCGGGCATCCCACAACCGTACGCGCCGCCACACGCGACACCGCAGGCGAGGCGACTGCGCTCGGCGATCACCCGAACCGGTGGACCACGAACGGATCGGTGGGCTTGTCGTACACCTCGACGTCGAGACCCAACCGGTCCGACAACAGCCCGGCAGCCTGTGCGCACCATGGAAACTCGGTCGCCCAGTGACCCGCATCGACGAGCGCTGGTCCGCCCGCGCGGCGGGATTCATCGACCGGGTGATGGCGGAGGTCACCCGTGAGATACACGTCGACGCCGATGCGCCGCACCGCGTCGAGCAGCGAGTCACCCGCGCCGCCGCACACCGCGACGGTCGATATCTGCGCATCCGGGTCGCCCGCGGCCCGCACCCCCCAGGGACTGTGCAGCGCGGCCGCCGCCTGCGCGGTGAACTCGGCGAGAGTCACCGGCCGGGCCAGGCTGCCCACCCTCCCCAATCCGAGATCGCTGTCGACGTCGGCGAGTTCGAAGATGTCGAAAGCGGGCTCCTCGTACGGATGTGCCGTTCGCAGTGCCGCCAGGACAGTAGCGCGGAGGCCGCGGACCGCGACCATCTCCACCCGGGCCTCGTCGACATGGGTGCGCATGCCGATCTCGCCGATGGCCGGCGTCGCCGCCTCCTGCGGTTCGAACTGCCCGGTACCCACCACCGACCACGCGCAGTCGCGGTACTCGCCGATCGCCCCCGCGCCCGCGGCAAACATCGCCTCGCTCACCTGCTCGGTGTTGCCCTCCGGCACCATCACCACCCACTTGTCCATGGGGGCAACGGGTTTGGGTTCGATGGGGACGGTATCGAGCACACCGAGCGACGCCGCGAGGGCATCCGAGACGCCGGGTCGGGCGCTGTCGGCGTTGGTGTGCGCGGTATGCAGGGCGATCTGATGGCGGATCAGCCGATGCACGACCCGCCCCTTGGCGGTGTCGGCGGCCACCGAGTCCACGCCGCGCAGCAACAGCGGATGGTGCGCGAGCACGAAGTCGGCCCCTGCGGCGATCGCCGCGTCGACCACTCCATCGGTGACGTCGACACACACCAGCGCACGGCGTACCGGTTCGCCACGATCGCCGCAGACCAGCCCCGCCGAATCCCATGGCTCGGCCAACACCGGCGGGTATGCACGTTCGATCTCGGCGACCACGTCGCCCACGAGAAGTGATTCATCGGTGGCGCTCATGATTGACCTCCAGTCCGACCCGCTCGAATCTGCTCGATCGCGGCCACCAACTCGGCGACCGGCTCGGCGGCCCGCACCGCCAGGCGTAGATGCTCGGCGCCGAGGCCGACGAAGTTCACGCAGCCACGCACCGCGAAGCCCCGTTCCGCCAGCCCCTGCTTGATCACCAGCGCGTCGGGCACCTCCACCAGGACGAACGGCGCGCGCGGTTCGGCCGCCACCCGAAGTCCGATGCGTTCGAGTTCGCGGCACATCCGCTCTCGTTCGGTTGCGACCGCCGCCGCCTGTTCGGCCCGGTAACGCTCACCACGCTCGCTCAGGCAGGCGGTCAACGCGGCGAGCG